>VGDA01000018.1 GCA_016869915.1 Alphaproteobacteria bacterium | reverse complement strand
TCCCCGGAGAGCCGCGCGCCGATCCCGTCGACGACGGAATAGGCGGCGACCGTGATGCCCGTGAGGACGGCGAAGCCGAGCGCGCGCGCCTCGCCGCGCGCCGGCAGCCCGCGCGCGAAGGCAAGGCCGACGATCCCGGCGGAGACGAGGAAGAGGCCGAGCATTTCCGTCCCCGTCAGCGTCTCGCTGGCAAGGCGGCCGGCGAGCAGCGCGACCAGCAGCGGCGCGAGGCCGCGCGCGATCGGGTAGACGAAGCTGAGGTCGCCGAGCGCGTAGGCCCGCAGGAGGAACACGTAGTAGAAGACGTGGATCGTCACCGAGCCGAGCAGCCACGGCCAGGCCTCCGGCGCCGGCACCTGCGTGAAGGGCACGGCCGCGAGGCCGATGAACGTGCCCATCAGCATGACGATGCCGAAGGACAGCAGCCGGTCGCTGTCCGACTTGACGATCGCGTTCCAGCTCGCGTGGATCAGGGCGGAGAGGAGGATGAGGCCGACGATCGTCGGGTCGAGCCTCATCGCCAGAGCTCGGCGGGCGACGGCATCGCCTCCGCCGGTATCACCGCGCCGCGATGGCCGATCACCGCGCCCGCGAGGCGAGAGCCCGCGCGGGCCGCCGCCTCGGGCCCGAGGCCGCGGATGCGCGCCGCGATGTACCCGGCGTTGAAGGCGTCGCCCGCCGCCGTGGTGTCGACCACGCGCGGCACGGGCGGGCAGGGGACCTCGCGCATCCCGCCGGCGTCGGCGACCAGCACCGGCTCGGCGCCGTTCTTGACGGCGACCTCGCGCGCGCCTGCCGCCACCATGCGCGCGGCGGTCGCGCGCGGCGAGGCGTCGGCGAAGAGCGCCTGCTCGTCCGGGAAGGTGGGCAGGGCGAGGTCGCAATGGCCAAGCGCGCGGGTCATGGTCGCGCGCGCCTCGTCGCTGTCCGGCCAGCCGCGCGGCCGGTAGTTGGTGTCGAAGGCCACGCGCGCGCCCGCCGCACGCGCCGCGGCCAGCGCCGCGAAGAGCCGCTCGCGCGCGTCGGGCGCGAGGATCGAGAGGGTGATGCCGGAGAAGTAGATCCAGCCATGGGAGGCGAGCGACGCCGCGACGCGCGCGCCGACCTCGCCGTCGAGCATCGCGCGCGCCGCCGACTCGCGCCGCCAGTAGAAGAAGCTGCGCTCCCCGCGCTCGTCGACGCGGATGGCGTAGAGGCCGGGCAGGCGGCCGGGAAGGACGGCGACGCCGGATGTGCCGACGCCTTCGCGCGCGAAGGCCGCGCGCATCGCCTCGCTGTAGGGGTCGTCGCCCACCGCCGTCACGTAGTCGACGGCGAGGCGCCCGTCCGCGATCCGCGCCAGGTAGGCGGAGGTATTGAACGTGTCGCCGCCGAAGGCGAGTTCGAGCGCGCTCTCGGAAAGCTGGCGAAGCTCGATCATGCATTCGCCGATCGCCGCGACCCGGACCTTGTCTGCCACCGCCGTCCCCCCGGGCCAGCATAGGCGCCGCCGCCGCCGCGCGTCACGCGGCCCCGAACCGCGCCCCGAAAAGAAAAAACGCTGGATGAACCGAGGTCCATCCAGCGCAAAATCAAGGACTTTTATTAGTGCTTGGTTTTGGTAGGCACGAAAAAAGAAGAATTACTTCTTCTTCTTCGCGGCCTTCTTCTTCGCCTTCTTCTTCGCTGCCATGGGAATGACTCCTCTGGATGAACCAGGCTGTCCCGGACTTCCGCAAGGCGCTTCGGTGCTCGCCGTTTGCCGGCGTGTACCGCTACCGCCCAGGTTGAGGTCGGAAGTCCTCCCTACAGACCGCCCGTGCACGCATAAAGATCCCGGTTTTCAACAGGGTGTCAAGCGATTTCAACATCTGGTTCTTGACAAGGCCGCAGCCACCACTATTGGGCCCCGGGCCAAGATGTCGTCTCGCGCGCGCGGAAGCCCGCTAGATGCGGTGTGGCGTGCGTTCAGCGCGTGATCCCGAGCAACGCGTCCGCGAACTGGCGCGCATCGAAGGCGGCAAGGTCCTCCGCGCCCTCGCCGACGCCGATGGCGACGACGGGCAGCGCGAACCGCTCCGCGATCGCGACGAGCACGCCGCCGCGCGCGGATCCGTCGAGCTTCGTGAGCACGAGACCGTCGATGTCGACGAGCTTGCGGAAGATCTCGACCTGCTGCAGCGCGTTCTGCCCCGTCGTCGCGTCGAGCACGAGCAGCGTGCGATGCGGCGCGCTCGCATCGCGCTTGCGCACCACGCGCACGAGCTTCTGCAACTCGGCCATCAGGTCCGCCTTGCTGTGCAGGCGGCCGGCCGTGTCGACGAGCAGGCAATCGGCGCCGGTCTCCTGCGCGCGCTCGAGCGCCTGGTAGGCGAGCGCCGCCGGGTCGGCGCCATCGGGCGCCCGGATGCATTCGGCGCCCGCGCGGCCGGCCCAGACCTCGAGTTGCGCCACGGCGGCGGCGCGGAACGTGTCGCCGGCGGCGATCACGACCTTGCACCCCTCGCGCGACAGGCGCAGCGCGAGCTTGCCGATCGTCGTCGTCTTGCCGCTTCCGTTGACGCCGACGACGAGCGTCACGTGCGGGCGCCGGCCCGGGTCGAGCGCGAAGGGCGCCGCGACCGGAGCGAGGATCGACGCGATGTCGTCGGCGAGCGCTCGCTTCACGTCCTCGACGTCGACCTCGCTGTCCCATTTCCTCCCGCGCAGCGACTCGACGAGCTTCGCCGCCACGCCTGGCCCGAGATCCGCGGCGATCAGCGCGTCCTCGAGCTCGCCCAGCGTCGCGGCGTCGACCCGCCTGCGCCCGAGGGCGGCGCCGATGCTCTCGGCGAGGCGCGTCGTCGAGCGCGAGAGCCCGCTCTTCAGCCGCTGGAACCAAGAGGCCATGTCGATCAGCTCCGCGTCGCGAGAAGGTGGTCGCGCGCCGCCGCCACGGCGCGCGCGCGCAGCCGCGAGCCGCGCGGCGCGGGCGCGTCGAGCCGCACGCGGGTGAAGTCGGGCGCGTGGCCGCCGAGGCCGTCCGCCTCGACGAGCACCTCGAGCTCGGCGCCGATGCGCGCGTCGAGGTGGATGCGCAGCAGGCGGTCGGCCTCCGCGCGCAGCGTCGCAGCGCGGCGCGCGACCTCGGCGGGCGTGACGCGCGGCATGCGCGCCGCCGGCGTCCTGGGCCGCGGGTCGAAGGGAAAGACATGCGCGTAGGCGATGCCGATCTCGCCGAGGATGGCGCGCGAGCGTTCCGCCGCGGCCTCGTCCTCGGTCGGGAACCCGGCGATCACGTCGACGCCGATGGCGATGCCCGGCCGCGCGCGGCGCAGGCGCTGCGCGATCGCGATCGCGCCGTCGCGCGTGTGGCGCCTGCGCATGCGCTTGAGGACGAGGTCGTCGCCCGCCTGCAGCGAGAGATGCGCGTGCGGCATCAGGCGTTCCTCCTGCGCGAAGGCCTCGACGAGGTCGTCGTCGATCTCCGCGGGGTCGATCGAGGACAGGCGCAGCCGCGGCAGCACGGGCACGAGGGCGAGCAGCCGGCGCAGCGCGCGCCCGAGCGAAGGCCGCCCGGGCAGGTCGCGGCCCCAGGACGCGAGGTCGACGCCGGACAGCACGACCTCGCCGACGCCCTCGCGCGCCAGCGTCCCGGCGCGCGCGGCGAGCGCGCCCAGCGGTTGCGAGCGGCTGGGGCCGCGCGCGAAGGGGATGATGCAGAAGGTGCAGCGGTGGTCGCAGCCCTGCTGCGCCTCGACGACCGCGCGCGTGCCGGTCGCGAGCGCGCCGGGCGCGGGATCGAGGAAGGCGCGCTGCGCCATCGCGTCGCCGACGGCGACGCGCGGCCGGGCGTCGTTGCCGTCCCAGCTCGCCGGATCCAGCTTCTCGGCGTTGCCCAGCACGCGCGCCACCTCCGGCATCGCGGCGAAGGTCGCCGCGTCGCGCTGCGCGGCGCAGCCGGTGACGACGATGTCCGCCTCGGGGTGGAGGCGCTTGAGCCTTCGCGCCGTGCGTCGCGCGTCGCGCTCCGCCGCCGAGGTCACGGCGCAGGTGTTGAGCACGAAGGTCGGCCGCGCGAGCCGGCCCTCGGCGAGGGCGCGGATCGCCCGGGACTCGGCGGCGTTGAGGCGGCAGCCGAAATTGACGACCTCGAGCGGCGCCGTCATGCCAGGGCGAGCTCGCCCGCGAAGCTCGTGGCCACGGGCCCGGTCATCGTCACGTGGCCGTCGGCGCGCCATTCCATGTCGAGCTCGCCGCCGTCGAGGACGATGGTCGCGCGCCGTCCTGCGAGGCCGCGCCGCGCGGTGTTGACGATCGCGGCGCAGGCGCCGCTGCCGCAGGCCTCGGTGATGCCGACGCCGCGCTCCCAGACGCGGAAGCGCAGCCGGTCCGGGGCGAGCACCTGCACGACCCCCGCGTTGACGCGCTGGGGGAAGGCGGGGTGGTGCTCGATGCGCGGACCGAGCGCGGCGAGGTCGACTGCGTCGGCGTCGGCGACGAAGAACGTGGCATGCGGATTGCCCATCGAGCAGCAGGCCGGGTCGCGCAGCTCGCCGGCGCCGGCCTCGACATGCAGCGTGTCGCACTCGCGCGCCAGCGGCACGTCGCGCCAGCCCAGACGGGCGGGACCCATGTCGACCCTCACCAGGCCGCCACCGGCGCGCTCGGCCGGCAGGAGCCCGGCGATGGTCTGGACCACGGCGCGGTCGCGGCCCGCCTCGCGCATCAGCGCCTCGGCGATGCAGCGCGTGGCGTTGCCGCAGGCCCCGGCCTCGCTGGCGTCCGGGTTGTAGATGCGCATGAAGACGTCGGCGCCCGGGTCGGCCGGCGGCTCGAGCACGATCAGCTGGTCGCAGCCCACGCCGCGGCGGCGGTCGGCGATCAGCCGCGCCATCGCCGGGTCGAGGACGAGCGGCTCGCGCCGCGCGTCGATGACGACGAAGTCGTTGCCGAGGCCGTGCATCTTCACGAAGCGGCGGCGCCCCGCGGGGAACTGGATGCTCATGGCGCGGGTATATATGAGGAAAGCGCCGGGCGGGACAATTCGCCCGGCTCCCCGGGCCGCTTGACCCGCGCCCGGCCCGCCTCTAGAACCCCGTCCGTTCAAGGGAAAACCCGAACCCCTTGGGCCACCCCGCACGACAGGCCGGTCCCGGCCTCGGAGGCGGGGCGGCTACCCCGGTCAGCGCGTCGCGCCCGCCGGGGTCGCATGCGTTTGGGCGAAAGGATCCTGGGGCCCCGGCCCCGACGCCATGTTCGAGTCCCTGAGCCAGCGCCTCGGCAAGGTCTTCGACCGGCTGCGCGGTCGCGGCGCCCTCTCCGAGGGCGACGTCGACGAGGCGCTGCGCGAGGTCCGGCTGGCGCTGCTCGAGGCCGACGTCGCGCTGCCGGTGGTCAAGACCTTCATCGCCGGCGTGCGGCTGCGCGCGATCGGGCAGGAGGTCGTGCGCTCGGTGACGCCGGGCCAGATGGTCGTGAAGATCGTCCACGACCACCTCGTGGAGACGCTGGGCTCGACGGCGTCCGAGATCAACCTGCGCGCCGTGCCGCCGGTGCCGGTGCTGATGGTCGGCCTGCAGGGCTCCGGCAAGACGACGACCACCGCCAAGCTGGCGCTGCGCCTCGTCCAGAAGGACCGCAAGAAGGTCCTGATGGCGTCGCTCGACACGCGCCGCCCCGCCGCGCAGGAGCAGCTGCGCGTGCTCGGCGAGCAGGCCGGCGTGCCCACGCTCGACATCGTCGCCGGCCAGCAGCCGGTGGAGATCGCGCGCCGCGCGATGGAGCGCGGCCGCGTCGAGGGCTTCGACGTCGTGCTGCTCGACACCGCCGGCCGGCTGTCGATCGACGAGGAGCTGATGGCCGAGGCGGCGGCGGTGCGCGACGCCACCCAGCCCGCCGAGACGCTGCTCGTCGTCGACGCCATGACCGGCCAGGACGCGGTCAACGTCGCGACCAACTTCAACGAGAAGATCGGCGTCACCGGCATCGTGATGACCCGCGTCGACGGCGACGCGCGTGGCGGCGCCGCCCTGTCGATGCGCGCGATCACCGGCCGGCCGGTCAAGCTGATCGGCCTCGGCGAGAAGCTTGACGCGCTCGACGTCTTCCACCCCGACCGCATCGCCGGCCGCATCCTCGGCATGGGCGACATCGTCGGCCTCGTCGAGAAGGCCGCCGAGACGGTCGAGAAGGAGGAGGCCGAGAAGCTCGCGCGCAAGGTCCAGAAGGGCGAGTTCGATCTCGAGGACATGGCGGGCCAGCTGCGCCAGCTGCGCCGCATGGGCGGCCTCGGCGGCGTCATGGGCATGCTGCCGGGGGTCCAGAAGGTGAAGGCGCAGCTCGACGGCGCGAAGGTCGACGACCGCATGATCCGCCGCCAGGAGGCGATCATCGGCTCGATGACGAAGGCCGAGCGCGGCGACGTGAAGCTCCTCAACGCCAATCGCCGCCGCCGCATCGCGGCCGGCTCGGGCACCAGCGTCGAGGACGTGAACCGGCTCGTGAAGCAGTACATGGAGATGAGCCGGATGATGAAGCAGGTCTCGAAGCTCGGGCAGAAGGGCCTGATGCGGACCGGCATCTCCAACCTCTTCCGCCGCTGACGCGCGCGGCCAGTCCACACCATCGCAACCATCCACGCACAACCCAACGAAGAAGGACGAAGACGACAGATGGCCCTCAAGATCCGCATGTCCCGCGCAGGGACCAAGCACCGCCCGTTCTACAAGATCGTGATCGCCGACAGCCGCAAGGCGCGCGACGGCGCCTTCGTCGAGCGCGTGGGCTCGTACAACCCGATGCTCGAGAAGGGCCACAAGGACCGCGTCGTGCTCGACGTCGATCGCATCAGGCACTGGCTGTCCAAGGGCGCGACCCCGTCGGACCGCGTGGCGCTGTTCCTGCACCAGGCCTCGCTGGGCCCGAAGCCCGTCATCCACGAGACGCCGAAGAAGTCCGCGCCCAAGGCGAAGGCCCAGGAGCGCATCAAGGCCGCCGCCGAGGCCGCCGCCAAGGCGGCGGAAGCGGCCCAGGCCTGAGCCGGGACGCGGGCGGAGCGGCAGGTTGAGCGAGCGCCGGGTCATGCTGGGCGTCGTCACGGGCGCGCATGGCGTGCGGGGCGAGGTGAAGGTGAAGGCCTTCACCTCGGATCCCCGCGCGCTCGCGCGCTATGGCGCGCTCACGGACGCGTCCGGCGCGCGCAGCTTCGCCCTGCAGGTGCGCGGCGCGGCGCGCGGGCTCGCCATCGCGCGCATCGAGGGCGTCGACACGCGCGACGCCGCCGAGGCGCTGAAGGGCGTCGAGCTCTTCGTGCCGCGCGCGAAGCTGCCGAGGCCGCGCCGCGGCGAGGTCTACATCGCCGACCTCGTCGGGCTCCGCGCGGTGACCGCGGCGGGCGACGAGGTCGGGCGCGTGGCGCGCGTGGTGAACTATGGCGCCGGCGACGTGCTGGAGATCGAGCGCCCTGGCCAGGAGTCGCTGCTCCTGCCCTTCGCCGCGCCGATGGTCGGCGAGGTGGACGTCGAGGCCGGGCGGGTCGTCGTCGACCCGCCGGCCGAGGTCGAGGCGCGCGGCGAGGAGCCGGGCCAGCCATGACCTGGACCGCGCATGTCCTCACCATCCTCCCGGAGATGTTCCCCGGCCCGCTCGGCCATTCGCTGGCCGGCCGCGCCGCCGCGCGCGGCGACTGGCGGCTCGAGGTCTCCGACATCCGTTCCTTCGCGACCGACAGGCATCGCAGCGTCGACGACACGCCCTGCGGCGGCGGCCCGGGCATGGTCATGCGCCCGGACGTCGTCGATGCCGCGCTCGCCGCGGCGCCGTCCGCGCTTCCGGCCTTCTACATGAGCCCGCGCGGTCGCCGCATCGACCAGGCGCTGGTGCGCGAACTGGCCGCCGGCCCGGGCGCGACGCTGCTCTGCGGCCGCTTCGAGGGCGTCGACCAGCGCGTGCTCGACGCGCGCGGCATCGAGGAACTCAGCCTCGGCGACTTCGTGCTCTCCGGCGGCGAGCCGGCCGCGATCGCGCTCGTCGACGCCTGCGTGCGCCTCCTGCCCGGCGTGATGGGCGAGGCGCTCTCCGCGGACGAGGAGAGCTTCGCCGACGGGCTGCTCGAATATCCCCACTACACGCGGCCGGCCGTCTGGGCCGGGCGCTCCGTCCCGGAGGTGCTCGTCTCCGGCCACCACGAGAAGATCCGCGCCTGGCGCCGCGCCGAGGCCGAGCGCCTGACGCGCGAACGCCGGCCGGATCTCTGGACCCACTACGTCGCGCGCGCCGCAAGGGGCGGCCGCGCGGCCTGGAACACGACAGCAGGAAAGGAAACCACTCCATGAACACGCTGCAGAACTTCGAGAAGGAGCAGATCGAGAAGCTCGGCCGCACGGTGCCGGAATTCGGCCCGGGCGACACGCTTCGCGTCAACGTGAAGGTCATCGAGGGCACGCGCGAGCGCGTCCAGGCCTACGAGGGCGTCTGCATCGCGCGCAAGAGCGCGGGCATGTCGTCGAACTTCACCGTGCGCAAGATCTCGTTCGGCGAGGGCGTCGAGCGCGTCTTCCCGCTCTACAGCCCGCGCATCGACTCGATCGAGGTGATCCGCCGCGGCGACGTGCGTCGCGCGAAGCTCTATTACCTGCGCGGTCGCCGCGGCAAGAGCGCGCGCATCGTCGAGAAGGCGAGCACGACGCAGCAGGCCGAGGCATCCGAGCCCGCGAAGGGCTGACGCGGCCGGCGGCCTCCACGCCGCCCGGCACGAGGAGGGTAACGCATGGGTGTCCTACGCATCTCCGTGGCGCGCGCCGCGATCGCCGCGGCCGGCCTCTGGTCGGCCGCGCTGCCGGCCGCGGCGCAGGTGCCCGGCCAGGGCCAGGCCCCCGCGGTGGTGGTCGCGAGGGCCGAACTGCGCGACCTCACCCAGCAGCGCGAGTTCGTCGGGCGCGTGCGCGCGCTCGAGCGGGTGGAGCTGCGGGCGCGGATCGAGGGCGTGCTGCGCGAGCGCCGCTTCGTCGAGGGCGCGATGGTCGCCGCCGGCGACCTGCTCTTCGCGATCGAGCCCGACCAGTTCGAGGCGTCGCTCGACCTCGCCCGGTCGGAGGTCGCGAAGGCGGAGGCCACGCTCGCGGACGCGACCTCGCAGTCCAGCGCGCGCGCGAGCTGTCGCGCAACCAGAACATCGCGCAGTCGACCGTCGACCAGCGCGTCGCCGACGAGGCGCGCGCGCGCGCCCAGCTCCTCGCCGCGAAGGCCTCGCAGCGCCAGGCCGAGCTCGCGCTCGGCTACACGCGCATCGTCGCCCCGATCGCGGGGCGCATCGGCGAGGCGGCGCTGACGCAGGGCAACCTCGTCAACCCGGCCTCCGGCGTGCTGGCGACGATCGTGAGCCTGGACCCCGTCCACGTCGCCTTCCCGGTCTCCGCGCGGGAGCTGCTCGAGGCGCAGCGCAAGGCCGGCGCGAACGGCGCCGCGGGCCTCGTCGTGCGCGTCAGGATGGCCGACGGAAGCCTCTATCCCGAGCCGGGGCGCATCGACTTCGCCGACGTCCAGGCGGATCGCAACACCGACACCGTGCTCGTGCGCGCCAGGCTGCCGAACCCGCGCGCCGAGCTGATCGACGGGCAGACCGTGCGCGTCGTCGTCGAGGGCGAGCGCCCCGAGCGCGCGCTGATGATCCCGCAGGCCTCGCTGCAGCTCGACCAGGCGGGCGCCTTCGTGCTCGTCGTCGACCGCGAGAGCAAGGCGCAGGTCCGGCGCGTGAAGCTCGGCGCCGCGCGCGCGGGCTATGCCGCCGTCCTAGACGGCATCGCGGAGGGAGACCGCGTCGTGGTGCAGGGCATCCAGCGCGTGCGCCCGGGCCAGCCGGTGGTCGCCACCGACGCGCCCCCCGGCCCGCGCGGCTGACGCGCCCCGCGACCCGGCGCGCGCCATGATCTCCGCGATCTTCGTCGACAGGCCGCGGCTGGCCTGCGTCATCTCGATCGTCATCACCATCGCCGGCCTGCTGGCGATGGCGGCGATCCCGGTCGCGCAATTCCCGGACATCGTGCCGCCGCAGGTCAGCGTGACGACGTCCTATCCCGGCGCCGGCGCCGCCGTCGTCGAGGCGACGGTGGCGCAGCCCATCGAGTCCCAGGTCAACGGCGTCGACCGGATGCTCTACATGAAGAGCGTCTCGGGCAACGACGGCAGCTACTCGCTCACGGTCACCTTCGCCGTCGGCTCGAACCCCGACCTCAACGCCGTCAACGTGCTCAACCGCGTGCAGCTGGCCTCGGCCAAGCTGCCCGAGGAGGTCAACCGCGCGGGCATCAACGTCCAGAAGCGGTCCTCCGCGCTGCTGCAGGCGGTCGTCGTGCACTCCCCGGGCGGATCGCGCGACGCCCTCTTCCTGTCCAACTACGCGACGATCAGCGTGATCGACACGCTCGCCCGCGTGCCGGGCGTGGGTTCCGCGAACCTCTTCGGCGCGCTCGAATACGCGCTGCGCGTCTGGGTCCGCGGCGACAGGCTGGTCGCCTACGGCATGACCACCGCGGACCTCGTCGCGGCGATCCGCAGCCAGAACGTGCAGGCCGCGGTCGGCCGCATCGGCGCCCAGCCCATCGGCGACGACCAGCAGTTCCAGCTCTCGATCCAGGCGCAGGGCCGGCTCGTCACCGTCGCCGAGTTCGAGGACATCGTCGTGCGCGCCTCGCCGGACGGCGCGATCGTGCGCCTCAAGGACGTCGCGCGGCTCGAGCTCGGGGCGAGGAACAGCGATTCCTACTCGCGCTACAACGGCAAGCCCGCCGCCACGATCGCGATCTACCAGGCCCCCGGCGCCAACGCGATCGCCACCGCCGCCGCGATCCGCAAGGCGCTGGCCGGGCTCGAGGCGCGCTTCCCCGACGACGTGGCGCAGACCGTCCTCTACGACTCCACGAAGTTCGTCAGCGACACGGTGGCCGAGGTCATCCACACGCTGCTCGAGGCCTTCGTGCTCGTGGTCCTCGTCGTGTTCCTCTTCCTCGGCAGCCTGCGCGCCACGCTCGTGCCGACGATCGCCGTGCCGGTGGCGCTGGTCGGCACGTTCGCGGCCCTGCTGGCGCTGGGCTTCACCGCCAACACGGTCTCGCTCTTCGCGGTCGTGCTCGCCATCGGCATCGTGGTCGACGACGCCATCGTCGTGGTCGAGGCGGTGGAGCACGAACTCGAGCACGACCCGGATGTCTCGGTCGCCGACGCCACCAAGCGCGCCATGGCCAAGATCACCGCGCCGATCCTCGCCATCACGCTCGTGCTGCTCTCGGTCTTCGTGCCGGTGGGCTTCATCCCCGGCATCACCGGCCAGCTCTTCCAGCAATTCGCGGTCGTCGTCTCGGTCTCGATGCTGATCTCGGCGGTCAACGCGCTGTCGCTCTCGCCCGCGCTCTGCGCGCTCGTCCTGCGCCGCGGCCACGGCCGCAACCGGATCATCGGCGGGATCATGCGCGGCATCGACCACGCGCGCGACGGCTACGTCGCCGCGGTGCGGCGGCTGGTGCGCGTCGCCGTGCTGTCGCTGGTCGCCGTGGCGGCGGCGGGCGCGGGCACGGGGATCCTGTTCAGGACGACGCCCGGCGGCTTCCTGCCCGAGGAGGACCAGGGCGCGTTCTTCGTCGAGATCCAGCTGCCCGACGGCGCCTCGGCGAACCGCACGCTCCAGGTCGTGGAGCAGATGGAGAAGGCGGTCGCCGTGCTGCCCGGCGTCAGGCAGGTCGTCGCCGTGCCCGGCTTCAGCTTCTTCAACTCCCTGGCGCTGTCCAACGCGGCCTTCATGATCGTGTCGATGAAGGACTTCGAGGAGCGCCGCGGGGCCGGGGAGAGCGTCTTCGCCGCGATAGACTCGGTGCGCCGCATGGCTGCCGGCGTGCCGGCGGCCAACATCCTTCCGGTCAACCTGCCGCCGATCATGGGCCTCGGCACCGGGTCCGGCTTCGAGTACCAGCTCAACGACCTCTCCGGCGGAAAGGTCGAGGACCACGCGGCGGTCACGCGCGCGATGATGTTCGGCGCGGCCCAGGTCCCCTACCTTCGCGGTGTCTTCTCCACCTTCTCGGCCTCCGCGCCGCAGCTGCGCCTCGACCTCGACCGCGAGAAGCTGCAGGCGCTCGGCATCCAGGTCAGCGACGTCTTCCAGGCGATGCAGGCGATGCTCGGCGGCTACTACGTCAACGACTTCAACCTGTTCGATCGCACCTGGTCGGTGATGCTCCAGGGCGAGGTGGAGGAGCGCGACGAGGTGCCGGACATCTTCCGCATCCACGTGCGCAACCGCTCCGGCGACATGGTGCCGCTGCGCGTGGTCGCCGACGTCGAGGCCGTGCTCGGTCCGCAATACCTCACCCGCTACAACAACCAGCGCAGCGTGACGATGCTGGGCGGGCCGGCACCGGGCTACAGCTCGGGCGTCGCGCTGGCCGCGATGGAGGGCCTATCCGCGCGAGTGCTGCCCGCGGACTTCTCCTACGAGTGGACCGGAACGGCGCTGCAGGAGAAGGAGGCCGCGGGCAAGACCGTGGTCGTGCTCGGCCTCGCCGTGCTCTTCGCCTATCTCTTCCTCGTCGCGCTCTACGAGAGCTGGACGATGCCGGTGGCGGTGCTGCTCTCGGTGGCGATCGGCCTCGCCGGCGCCCTCGTCGGCATCAACCTCGCCGGGCTCGACAACAACCTCTACGCCCAGATCGGCATCGTCGTGCTGATCGCGCTGGCGGCGAAGAACGCCATCCTCATCGTCGAGTTCGCGATGGAGGAGCGTCGCGCCGGCCGCGAGATCGTCGCCGCCGCGATCGAGGCGGCGCGGCTGCGCTTCCGCGCCGTTATGATGACGAGCTTCGCCTTCATCCTCGGCCTCGTGCCGCTGGTGATCGCGACGGGGGCCGGCGCGGCCAGCCGCCGCGGCGTCGGCACGGCGGTCTTCGCCGGCATGATCGCGGCGTCGCTGGTGGGCATCTTCGTGATCCCGCCGCTCTACGTCGTCATGCAGCGGCTGCGCGAGCGCGCGCACCGCATGCTCGGCCGCGCCTAGCTGTCGCTGCCATGGAGGCTGCCGGCACGCGCGGGCGTCGCGGCGGCCTTCAGGTCCCGCCTAGGTCGCGTCGCGGCGCCGCGACCTCCTCGCGCAGCGCGGCGATCTGCTCGGCGAGCGGGTCGCAGGGCGTGATCGGCTGCCCGTAGCCGCCGGATCCGCCGCCGCCGGACGCCTCGAGCGGGCGGGCCGGGATGCCGGCCACGGTCGTCTCGGCCTCGACGTCCGCCACTACCACGGCATTCGCGCCGACCTTGGCGCCGCGTCCAACCCGGATCGGTCCCAGCACCTGCGCGCCGGCGCCGATCACGGCGCCGTCGTCGATGTCGGGGTGGCGCTTGCCCGCGCGCGTCGACAGGCCGCCGAGCGTGACGCCGTGATAGATCGTGACGTCGTCGCCGACCGTCGCGGTCTCGCCGATCACGACCCCCATGCCGTGATCGATGAACAGCCGGCGGCCGATGCGCGCGCCGGGATGGATCTCGATCCCGGTTAGCGCGCGGCCGAGATGCGAGACGAAGCGCCCGAGGCCTCGCCAGCCGCGCCGCCACAGCGCATGGGCGAGGCGATGGACGAGCACCGCGTGCAGCCCGGGATAGGAGAACAGCACCTCGCCGCGGCTCGGCTGCGCAGGGTCGCGCGCGCGGATCGCGCGGGCCAGCTCGACGACCTCCCAGCCGGCTGCACGGTCGCGCGCGACGGCCGTGGCGTCGTCGACCTGCCTCATCGCAGCCATGCCGGCACGGGCAGTCCGCGCTCCGCGAGGAACTGGGGATTGAAAAGCTTCGACTGGTAGCGCGCGCCGCCGTCGCACAGGATCGTCACGACCGTGTGGCCTGGCCCGAGCTTGCGCGCGACGCGGATCGCCGAGGCGACGTTGAGTCCGGCCGAGCCGCCGACCGACAGCCCCTCGTGCTGAAGCAGGTCGAAGACCTGCTCGAGCGCCTCGGCGTCGGGGATCTGCTCGGCGTCGTCGATCGGCGCGCCCTCGATGTTGGCGGTGACCCGGCCCTGGCCGATGCCCTCGGTGATCGAGCTGCCGGAACTCTCGAGCCTGCCGGTCTTGATCCAGGAATGGAGCGCAGCCCCCATGGGATCGGCGAGCACGATGCTCACCGCAGGCTTGCGCGCCTTGAGGGCCATCGCCACGCCCGCGAGCGTCCCGCCGCTGCCCACCGCGCAGGTGAAGGCGTCGATGCGTCCGGCGGTCTGCGCCCAGATCTCCGGCCCCGTCGTCCGCGCATGGCCATCGCGGTTGGCGAGGTTGTCGAACTGGTTGGCCCACACCGCGCCGTTGGGCTCGGTGCTGGCGAGCTGCTCGGCGAGGCGACGCGAGACATGGATGTAGTTGTCCGGGTCCTTGTAGGGCCTGGCGGGCACCAGGCGCAGGTCGGCGCCGATCATGCGAAGGAAGTCGAGCTTCTCGCGGCTCTGGTTCTCCGGCACCACGATCACGCTTCGATAGCCGCGCGCGTTCGCGACCAGGGTCAGCCCGATCCCGGTATTGCCCGCCGTGCCCTCGACCACCGTGCCTCCGGGCCGCAGCGCGCCGCGCTCCTCTGCATCGAGGACGATCGCGAGGCCGGCGCGGTCCTTCACCGAGCCGCCGGGATTCATGAACTCGGCCTTGCCGAGGATCTCGCAGCCCGTCGCCGCGGAGGCGCGACGCAGGCGGATCAGCGGCGTGTTGCCGATCGCACCCGTCAACCCCTCGGCGATGCCCGTCGCCGCGCTCGTCGTCGAAGCTTCCATGCGCGACCCCCGGCGTTGCAAGGCTGGAGGCTAATGTGGGCATGGTCGATCCCACGCCAAGAACTGCTGACGCGACCCCTAGGATTTCTGATGCGAGTTCCGGGCCCCTGGCGCTGCGGTCGACGTGGGATCGCGATCGCGGGGCTCAGGGCATGCCGGCGGGCGGCTCGCCGCTGCCGCCCCTGGCCTCGCGCATGATCCATTCGCGGAACAGCGCGACCTTGCGCTGCGCGGCCTTGGCCGGCGGGCAGACGAAGTAATAGGCGAAGGCGAGCGGCTGGCTGACGTCGAGCAGCTGGGCGAGCCGGCCGCTGCGGATGTCGTCGCGGGCGAGCTGGGCCTTGGCCAGCGCCGCGCCGCGGCCGGATATGGCGGCTTCCAGCACCAGGCTCGCCTGGTTGAAGTGGAGGCCGCGCCGCGCATCGATCCCGTCGATGCCCGCGGCCTTCAGCCACATCCCCCAGCTGGGGCAGCTGGCATCCTGCTCCGGGCTGTCGTCGTGCAGGAGCGTCATGCCCTCGAGGAAGGCGCGCGTCAGCCGCGCCTTGCGCCCGCGCAGCAGCGCCGGGCTGCAGACGGGGACGACGCTCTCGCTCAGCATGCGCTCGACGACGAGGCCGGGATACTGGCCGAGGCCGTAGCGGATCGCGCAGTCGACGCCATCGTCGGCGAAGGCGACGAGGTTCATCGAGGCTGTCACGCGCACGTCGATCTCGGGGTGCAGCGCCTGGAAGCCCTCCAGCCGCGGGACCAGCCACTTGGCGGCGAAGGACGGCGCCATCGAGACCGTCAGGATGCCGGTGTCGCCCATCGCCTCGAGGCTTGCCATCGCCTCGCCCATCAGGGCGAAGGCCTCGTGCAGCCGCGGCAGCAGGGCCTGGCCCTCGTCGGTCAGGAGGAGCGCGCGGTTGGAGCGCCGGAACAGGACGCGCCCCAGCTGGTCCTCGAGCAGCTTGACCTGCTGGCTGACCGCCGCGGGGGTGACGAAGAGCTCCTCCGCCGCGCGCGAGAAGCTGAGGTGCCGCGCCGAGGCGACGAAGGCGCGCAGCGCGTTGAGGGGCGGCAGGCGGCCGAGGGGACGGTCCATGCCCCTCTATGTGCCGGCACGGGCCAGGTTGCAATCGCCGCGCCGCGCGGAATTGTGGTCCGCGGGCGCTTTCCCTATTCTCGCGCCGTTTTTCACGGATCCCCGAAGGCCCAAGCCATGAGCAAGCCGCGCACGCTGTTTGACAAGATCTGGGCGAACCACCTCGTCCACACGCAGGACGACGGCACCTGCCTCATCTACATCGACCGCCACCTCGTCCACGAGGTGACCAGCCCGCAGGCCTTCGAGGGGCTGCGCGCGGCCGGCCGCAAGGTCCGCCGCCCGGACCTCACCATCGCCGTCGCCGACCACAACGTGCCGACGACCGACCGGTCGAAGGGCATCGAGGACCCCGAGAGCCGCACCCAGATCGAGACGCTCGAGCAGAACGTGCGCGAGTTCGGCGTGCCCTATTTCGCGATGGACGACGTGCGCCAGGGCATCGTCCACATCATCGGGCCGGAGCAGGGCATGACGCTGCCCGGCATGACGATCGTCTGCGGCGACAGCCATACCTCGACGCATGGCGCCTTCGGCGCGCTCGCCTTCGGCATCGGCACCTCGGAGGTCGAGCACGTGCTCGCCACCCAGACCCTGATCCAGAAGCCGGCGCGGAACATGCGCATCACGGTCGACGGCGAGCTGCCCGCCGGCGTGACCGCGAAGGACCTCGTGCTCGCGATCATCGGGCGCATCGGCACGGCCGGCGGCACCGGCCATGTCATCGAGTACGCGGGCTCGGCGATACGCGGCCTGTCGATGGAAGGCCGCATGACGGTCTGCAACATGTCGATCGAGGCCGGCGCGCGCGCGGGCCTGATCGCGCCGGACGAGACCACCTACGCCTACGTGAAGGGGCGCCCGCACGCGCCGAAGGCCGGGCAGTGGGAGGCCGCGCTCGCCCATTGGCGCACGCTGCCGAGCGACCCCGGCGCGACCTACGACAAGGAAGTCTCGATCGACGCCGCGAGCCTCGTGCCGCACGTCACCTGGGGCACCTCGCCGCAGGACGTCGCGCCCGTCACCGGCCGCGTGCCCGACCCGGCGCAGGAGCCGGACGCCGGCAGGCGCGCCGCCATCGAGCGCGCGCTCGCCTACATGGGCCTGCAGCCGGGTACGCGCATCGCCGACGTGCGCATCGACAAGGTCTTCATCGGCAGTTGCACCAATGGCCGCATCGAGGACCTGCGCGCCGCCGCGCGCATCGCCAGCGGCCGCAAGGTCGCCGCGCATGTCCAGGCGCTGGTCGTGCCGGGATCGGGCCTCGTCAAGGAGCAGGCCGAGCAGGAGGGCCTCGACAAGGTCTTCCGCGCCGCGGGCTTCGAGTGGCGCGAGCCCGGCTGCTCGATGTGCCTCGCCATGAACGCCGACAGGCTGGAGCCCGGCGAGCGCTGCGGCTCGACCTCGAACCGCAACTTCGAGGGCCGCCAGGGCCGCGGCGGGCGCACCCACCTCATGAGCCCGGAGATGGCGGCCGCCTCGGCCATCGCCGGCACCATCGCCGATCCGCGCGCGGCCTGAGCCCGGGAGAAGGACCATGCAGAAGTTCGACAAGCTCACGGGCGTCGCCGCGCCGATGCCGATGATCAACATCGACACCGACATGATCATCCCCAAGCAGCACCTGAAGACGATCAAGCGCACGGGCCTCGGCAAGGCGCTGTTCGACGAGATGCGCTACGAGGCGGACGGCTCGGAGAAGCCGGGCTTCGTGCTCAACCAGCCGGCCTACCGCAAGGCGCAGGTCCTGGTCGCCGGCGCCAATTTCGGCTGCGGGTCGAGCCGCGAGCACGCGCCCTGGGCGCTGCTCGACTTCGGCATACGCTGCGTCATCGCGCCGAGCTTCGCCGACATCTTCCACAGCAACTGCTTCAAGAACGGCATCCTGCCGATCCCGCTGCCGCAGGAGGCCGTCGACAAGCTGATGGACGACGCGCGCAAGGGCGCCAACGCGCAGATCACCATCGACCTCGAGCGGCAGGAGATCATCCGCCCCGACGGCGAGGTGATCGCGTTCCGCATCGACGCCTTCCGCCGCCATTGCCTGCTCAACGGCCTCGACGACATCGGGCTCACGATGCAGAAGGGCGGCGACGTCGAGGGCTACGAGGCGCGCCAGAAGACCACGCAGCCCTGGCTCTCGATGGCCCCGGGCTGAGCCGCCCGCCGGGGCGACGCCACGCGCACAGGACAGGAAACACGGACATGCCCGCGAACAAGACGATGCTCTTCCTCCCCGGCGACGGGATCGGCCCCGAGGCGATGCGCGAGGTCCGCCGCGTCATCGACTGGTTCGACCGCCGCCGCGCGGTGCGCTTCGACATCAAGGAGGGCCTGGTCGGGGGCGCGAGCATCGACGCGAAGGGCACGCCGATCACCGACGAGACCATGGCCGACGCGATGTCGGTCGACGCGGTGCTGTTCGGCGCCGTGGGCGGGCCGAAATGGGACACCGGCGCCTTCGACATGAAGCCGGAGCGCGCGATCCTAAGGCTGCGCAAGGAGATGGGGCTCTACGCCAACCTGCGCCCGGCGACGGTCTTCCCGGAGCTCGCCGAGGCCTCGACGCTGAAGAAGGAGGTCATCGCCGGCCTCGACATCATGATCCTGCGCGAGCTCACGGGCGGCGTCTATTTCGGCGAGCCGCGCGGCATCGAGACCCTGCCCGACGGCACGAGGCGCGGCGTCGACACGCAGGTCTACACGACGCCCGAGATCGAGCGCATCGCGCGCGTCGCCTTCGAGCTCGCGCGCAAGCGCCGCAACAAGGTCTACTCGGTCGAGAAGGCCAACGTCATGCACACCGGCGTGCTGTGGCGCGAGACCGTCGCGAAGCTGCACAAGCAATCCTACGCCGACGTCGAGCTGGTCCACATGTACGCTGACAACTGCGCGATGCAGCTCGTTCGCAACCCCAAGCAGTTCGACGTCATCGTCACCGACAACCTGTTCGGCGACATGCTCTCGGACCTCGCCTCGATGCTGACGGGCTCGCTCGGCATGCTGCCCTCGGCCG
>VGDA01000017.1 GCA_016869915.1 Alphaproteobacteria bacterium | reverse complement strand
ACGACGTAGGGGCTGATAACGGCAGGGATCAGGCCGAGCCTGACCTCGGAGATCGAGAAGCTGGCGCGCTCCGACGCGATCGCGATGTCGCAGCACGCCACGAGCCCGCAGCCGCCGGCGATCGCGGGGCCATGCACGGCGGCGATGGTCGGCTTGGCGAGGCGGTCGAGGGTGCGCATCAGGCGGGCAAGCGCCTCCGCGTCCCTGCGGTTCTCCTCCTCCGAATAGAGCGCCATGCGCTTCATCCAGTTGAGGTCGGCTCCGGCGGAGAAGCTCCTGCCCTCGCCCGCGAGGACGACGACGCGAATTGCCGGATCGCCCTCGAGGCGCAGCAGCGCCTCGGTCAGCGACGCGATCAGCGCGTCGTCGAAGGCGTTGTGGAGTTCGGGGCGGTCGAGCACGACGCGCGCGACGCCCTTCCCGCCATCCTCGATCCGGAGCGAACCGGCCATCGTCGCCTCACATCCTGAACACGCCGAAGCGCGTGGGCTCGACCGGGGCGTTGGCCGCCGCCGACAGGCCGAGCCCGAGCACCATGCGCGTCTGCGCGGGATCGACGATCCCGTCGTCCCAGAGCCTGGCCGTCGCGTAGTACGGATGGCCCTGCTGCTCGTACTGGTCGCGGATCGGGCGCTTGAAGTCGTCCTCGGCCTCCGCGCTCCAGGCCTTGCCCTGCGCCGCCATCGCGTCGCGGCGGATGGTCGCCAGCACCGAGGCCGCCTGCTCGCCGCCCATGACGGAGATGCGGGCATTGGGCCACATCCACAGGAAGCGCGGCCCGAAGGCGCGGCCGCACATGCCGTAGTTGCCGGCGCCGAAGCTGCCGCCGACGATCACCGTGAACTTCGGGACGCGCGCGCAGGACACGGCCATGACGAGCTTGGCGCCATCCTTGGCGATGCCGCCGCTCTCGTATTTCCGCCCGACCATGAAGCCCGAGATGTTTTGCAGGAACACGAGCGGGGTTCCGCGCTGCGCGCAGAGTTCGATGAAATGCGCCGCCTTGAGCGCGGACTCGGAGAACAGGATGCCGTTGTTGGCGACGATGCCGACGGCATGCCCCCAGATGCGCGCGAAGCCTGTGACGATGGTCGTGCCGTAGAGCGGCTTGAACTCGTCGAGCGCGGAGCCGTCGACGATGCGCGCGACGATCTCGCGCGCGTCGTAGGGGTGGCGCAGGTCGGGCGGCACGACGCCGTGCAGCTCCGCCGGGTCGAGGAGCGGGTCGCGGGGCGCCTCGGCCAGCGCGCGGCGCGAGGGCGGGGCGAGGTTGGCGATGCAGCGGCGCGCGAGCGCGAGGGCATGCGCGTCGTCGCGCGCCATGTGGTCCGCGACTCCTGAGACGCGGGCATGGACCTCGGCGCCGCCGAGCTCCTCCGCGGAGACCACCTCGCCGGTCGCGGCCTTCACCAGCGGCGGCCCGCCGAGGAAGATCGTCCCCTGCCCCTTCACGATGATGGCCTCGTCGGACATCGCGGGGACATAGGCGCCGCCCGCGGTGCAGCTTCCCATCACCACCGCGATCTGCGGGATGCCGGCGGCCGACATCGTGGCCTGGTTGTAGAAGATGCGCCCGAAATGGTCGCGGTCGGGGAAGACCTCGTCCTGGCTGGGCAGGTTGGCGCCACCGGAATCGACGAGGTAGATGCAGGGCAGCGCGTTCTCCCGCGCGATCTCCTGCGCGCGCAGGTGCTTCTTCACCGTCATCGGGAAGTAGGTGCCGCCCTTGACGGTCGCGTCGTTGCACACGACGACGCATTCCCTGCCGCCGACGCGGCCGATGCCGGTGATGATGCCGGCGCCGGCGACGCCCTCGCCGTACATGCCGTGTCCAGCCAGCTGCGACAGCTCTAGGAAGGGCGAGCCGGGATCGAGCAGGAGCCGGATGCGCTCGCGCGGCAGGAGCTTGCCGCGCGCGACGTGCCTGTCGCGCGCGGTGGCGCCGCCGCCCAGCGCCGCCTCGGCGACTTTCGCCTGCAGGTCGGCGACAGCGGCGCGCATGGCGTCGGCGTTCGCCCGGAAGGCGTCGCTACGCGTGTCGATGGCGGATCGCAGGACGGTCATGGTTCCCGTTGGATGGCAGGAGGGCGGTGGCGGGCGGGCGGGCGCAAGGGGTCATCCCTGCCCCCTCGGCGCGGCGCCCTCGGGGGCTTCCGGCGCCTCGGCGGCGCGCGGCGGATCGATGCGCTTCTGGATCTCGACGCGGTGCGGGTACGGGATCTCGATCCCGGCGCCGTCGAAGGCGAGCTTGATGCGCTCGTTGTAGATGCGCCCGACGCGCCACTGGCGGCCGGGCCGCGTCTTGATGCGCGCGCGCACGACCAGCGCGAAGTCCCCGAAGCGGTCGAGGCCGAGGATCTCGATCGGCTCGAGCACGTCGCTCGCGATGCCGGGTTCGGCGCGTGCCGCCGCGTCGACCGCGCGCAGCGCCCCGACGACCTTCTGCATGTCCGTCGCGTAGGCGACGCTGAGGTCGAAGACGTAGAACGCGAAGTCCTTCGTCATGTTCTTGATCGTGCCGACCTGGCTGAAGGGGATCGTGTGCTGCGCCCCCGAGACGTCGCGCAGGCGGATGGACCGGATGGAGAGCGATTCGACCGTGCCGGCGTGGCCGCCATCGAGGTCGACGACGTCGCCGACATTCACCGTGTCCTCGAACAGGATGAAGAGGCCGGTGATGATGTCCTTGACGAGGGTCTGCGAGCCGAAGCCGATCGCCACGCCAATGACGCCGGCGCCGGCGAGCAGCGGCGCGACGTTGACGCCGACCTCGGACAGGACCGACAGGCCGGCGATCGCGACGATCACCACGAAGATCGCGTTGCGCATCAGCGGCAGGAAGGTGCGCAGGCGCTGGCTGCGCGGCACGCCGGGCGCCGCGGTCGCGGCCGCCGCGTCCAGCTGGCGCAGGCGGCGCTCGATCAGCGCGCTGGCCACTTCCCAGGCGAGGACGGCGATCACCACGACCGAGGCCAGCGAGGCGAGCCGCCCGGCCAGCGCGGTCCCCGCATCGGACGTCAGCCAGTAGAACCCGCGCAGGCCCCAGGCGGAGAGGATCGCCGAGACGGCGAACAGCACGATCGCCATGTCCGCCAGGCCCGAGAGCACGCTCCTGTAGCGGCCCGCGCGCGCCGCCAGCAGGGACTGGCCGTCGGCGGCGCCGCGGAACAGCCGCGCGAGGAAGCGGCGCTGCGCGGCCGAGGCGAGCTTCGCGGCGACGAGGACCGCGATGGTGGAAAAGGTCGCCTGGGCGAGGAAGCGCGCGCCGTCGCGGATCTCCAGCGCCCAGACCGCGTAGCCGAGCAGCAGGTAGGCGATCGCGAGCACGTGCCAGGTCCCGGCGAGGAACGCGCGGACGATCGCGAGCATGCGCGCGGGCGCGTCGCCCTCTTCCACCTGCGCCTCGCCGCGGCGGTCGATCCATGCCGCGACGGCGTCGCGGTTCTGCAGCACCAGCACGACGGCGAGGACCGCAAGCACGAGGCCGAGGACGCGCTGCAGCGCCTCGTGCACGACGAAGGGGATGCCGAGCGGCTGCGCGGCCGCGATCAGGCTGCTGCCCACGATGCCGATGGTCGCGAAGCGCAGGATCCAGCCATGCGCGTAGGCGGCGGCCTCGCGACCGAGCGGCACGGGCCGCCAACGCTCGTCACGCGGCGCAAGGGCGAGGTCGGCGAGGCCACGCACGAAGCGCAGGAGGACGTAGCCCGCGACGAGGTAGGTCATGGATATCGCCACGAGCGGCCGCATCGCCAGCACCGGGGCCACCAGCGAGGCGGCGAAGGCGAAGGCGAGCAGCGGCGCCGCGGCCAGCAGCGTGGCGAGGAGGAGGCGCCAGGCGCGCGCGCCGATGCCCGCACCGCCCTCGCCCGACGCCAGCCGGCGGGCGGGCCGGCGCAGCGCGGCGCGCAGCGCGTGCTCCGCGACGAGCCCGGCGCCGAAGACGGCGAACAGCTTCGCCAGGAAATCGGCCAGGTTCGCGCGGCCCGCCTGCTGGAAGAGCGTGCGGTCCGTCCAGTCCACCATCCGCTCCGCGACGGTGGCCGGGTGGACGCCGTCGAGCAGCCGCTGCAGCGTCCGCGTGAGGTCGAGCACGATGGTGCCCAGCAGCATCCGTCCCGCGTCGCCGAGGCCGTCGGGCTGCCCCGCGGCGGGCTGCTGCACCTGCAGGAGGAGCCGCAGCTGGCCCACGAGCCTCGCCCGCTGGTCCCCGTCCTCGAGCGTGGCCACGAGGGCCTCGATGCGCGCGCGCTCCTCGGCCGTCGGCGGCGCGGGAGCCGCCCCGGGCGCCGCGCCGGCATGGGGGACGGCGAATGCCGCCCAGCAGGCGATCAGCAGGCCGAGGGCCAGCCCCCGCGCGAGCCTCGCTGCTGCCCTGGTCGCCGTCATGCCCTCACCAACCGCCCCGCTCCAGCCAGGCCTCGACCTGCCAGAGGCGGTCGGCCCCCCAGAAGCCCTCGCCGTCGACGACCACGAAGGGCGAGCCGAATATGCCGCGCGCGATGGCCGCTTCGACCTCGACCCGCAGCAATTCCTTGACCGCCGGGTCGAGCAGCGCGGCCAGCGCGTCGTCGCGGTCCGCGCCGACGGCGGCGGCGATGTCCGCGACGGTGTCGCTGCGCGAGATGTCGCGCTCCTCGCGCCACGCGGCTGAGAAGGCGGCGCGCGCGAAGCGCGTCGCGAGCGCGCGGTCGCTGGCCGCAATCCAGTAGAAGGCGCGGCTCGCGGCGACCGAGGAGAACGGGAAGAGCGGCGGGAAGCGCAGGTCGGTGCCCCAGAGCCGCGCGAAACGCGCGAGGTCGTGGCGCGCGTACTCGCCCTTCAGCGGGATCTCGACCAGGGGTTGCTGCCCCGAGACCTTGAACACCGCCCCGAGCAGGATCGGCTTCCACGCCGCCTCGCGCCCGTGGCGCGCGGCGATGTCGTCTATGCGCAGCGACGCGAGGAATCCGTAGGGGCTCGAGAAGTCGAAGAAGAACTCGACCGGACCAGCCATCGAGGCGTCTCCCATCCGTCCGCGATGGGACATGATGGCACGGAAGGGCGCGCGGCGGGCGCGGAACTTGGTTCTCCCGGCGCCCGTGGCCGGGCCGGCGTCGCCACCGGCCCACTGCCCTACCAGGCGATCGGCACGCCGTCGTGGTTAAGGAAGCTGCCGTTCAGCGCCGGCGAGAGGCCGAGCACGACCTGCGAAAGCCCGGCCACCGACGCCTCGGGCGTCAGCGCCGCCTTCGGCCCGCCCATGTCGGTCTGCACCCAGCCGGGATGGACCGCCACCACCGTGATGCCGCGCGGCGCGAGGTCGATCGAGAGGCTCTTCGTCACCGCGTTCAGCGCCGCCTTGCTCGAGCGGTAGACGACCTCGCCCCCGGCCGCGTTCTCGCCCATCGAGCCCATGCGGCTCGACATCATCACGACCTGGCGGCGCGCGCTCGCGGCGACGTTGCCGGCCAGCGCCTCGACGCAGGCCATCGGCGCGAAGACGTTGACGCGCATCACCTCGGCCCAGAGCTCGTAGTCGACGCTGCCCAGCGCCTGCTGGCGCTTGCCGAACATGCCGGCGTTGCAGAACAACACGTCGATCGGCTTGCCCGCGAGGTCGCGCGCCAGCCGCGCGAGCGCCGCGCGGTCGGTGACGTCGCACAGGAAGGTCTGGCTTCCCTTCGGCATGGCCGCGCCCTTCGCGGGGTCGCGCACCGTGCCCAGAGTCTCCCAGCCCAGCGCCACGAAGCGGCGCGCGAGCTCGAGGCCGAGGCCTCGCCCCGCGCCGGTGATCAGGATGGTCGGCATGCCGTGCGCTCCTCAGCCGCGACGCTTCGCGGTCACCTCGATCTCGATCAGGATGCGCGGGTCGACGAAGCCGGCGATCACGGTGGTGTTGGCGGGACGGATGTCGCGCAGGCGCCTGCCGATCACCTCGCCCTTCACCTGGTCGAAGGTCGCGACCGAATCGACGAAGACGCGCACGCGCACCGCGTCGGCCAGCGACGAGCCCGCCTCGGCCAGCGCCGCCTCGATGTTGCGGAAGCACTGCTCCGCCTGCTCGACCGGGTCGGCGCTGATCGCCATGCGCGCGTAGTCGAAGCCGGTCGTGCCCGAGACGAAGACCCACTCGCCATCGACCACGGCCCGGCTGTAGCCGAAGTCGCGCTCGAAGCTGGAGCCTGAGGAGATCAGCCTGCGTGCCATCGTCGTTCCCTCGCCGTCGTTGCGTCGTTCAGGCCGTCTCGGCGAAGAGCTCGCGGCCGATAAGCCAGCGGCGGATCTCGCTCGTGCCGGCGCCGATCTCGTAGAGCTTGGCGTCGCGCAGCAGCCGTCCGGTCGGGTAGTCGTTGATGTAGCCGTTTCCGCCGAGCAGCTGGATCGCGTCGAGCGCGACCTGCGTCGCCTTCTCCGCCGCGTAGAGGATCGCGCCCGCGGCGTCCTTGCGCGAGGTGCGGCCCGCGTCGCAGGCCCGCGCAACGGCGTAGACATAGGCCTTGCAGGCGTTGGTCGTGGTGTACATGTCCGCGAGCTTGCCCTGGACGAGCTGGAACTCGCCGATCGCCTGGCCGAACTGCCGGCGCTCGTGGACATAGGGCACCACGACGTCGAGGCAGGCCTGCATGATGCCCGTCGGCCCGGCGGCGAGCACCGCGCGCTCGTAGTCGAGGCCGCTCATCAGCACGTTCACGCCGCGGCCGAGCGCGCCGAGCATGTTCTCCTCCGGCACCTCGCAGTCCTGGAAGACCAGCTCTCCGGTGTTCGAGCCGCGCATGCCGAGCTTGTCGAGCTTCTGCGCGCAGGAGAAGCCCTTCATCCCCTTCTCGACCAGGAAGGCGGTGATGCCGCGCGGGCCCGCCTGCGGGTCCGTCTTCGCGTAGACGACCAGCACGTCGGCGTCGGGGCCATTGGTGATCCAGAACTTGGTGCCGTTGAGGACGTAGCGGTCGCCGCGCCTCTCCGCCCTAAGCTTCATCGACACGACGTCGGAGCCCGCGCCGGGCTCGCTCATCGCCAGCGCGCCGACGAACTCGCCGGAGACCAGCTTCGGCAGGAAGCGCTGCTTCTGCGCCTCGCTGCCGTTGCGGCTGATCTGGTTGACGCAGAGGTTCGAGTGCGCGCCGTAGGACAGGCCGACCGAGGCCGAGGCCCGGCTGATCTCCTCCATCGCGACGCAATGCTCGAGGTAGCCGAGGCCGGCGCCGCCGAAGCGCTCCTCGGCGGTGACGCCCAGGAGGCCGAGGTCGCCGAATTTCCGCCAGAGGTCGGCGGGGAAGTCGTTGGCGCGGTCGATCTCCGCCGCGCGCGGCGCGATCTCCGCGGCGGCGAAGCGGCGCACCTGCTCGCGCAGCGCGTCGGCGGACTCGCCGAGGCCGAAGTCGAAGTCCGGCAGCCGGTTGGAGATCATGCTGGGGCCTCCCGTCGATGCGACGCCCGATGATAGCGCCGGAGCGGCGCCGGGCGGGCGGATTTCGCGCTCCGGCTCAGCCGCGCACGACGCGCGTGGCGAGCGTCCGACCCCCGGCCTCGAGGCCGAGCAGCCGGTCGACGTTCGGGTGCTTGCCCGGGTTCGCCCGCGCATCGGCCTCGTGCTCGGCATAGAGCGCGCAGCCGGCCGCCGCGGCCTGCGGGGTGACGTCGCCGAAGCGACGCGCGAGCTCGAGGTAGAGCCGCAGCGAGCCCGTGCTGCCCGGCTTGTTCTCGACCACGCCGACGACGGCGCCGGAGGCGTCGAGCAGCTCGAGCCGCGCGATCCCCTCGGCGGGCGGGAAGGTCTCGAGGTTCTCCTTGAAGCCGGGCATCTGGTCCTCCTCCGGTTGGCGTGGCATCTTAGCTGGCGGCGTGGCCGGATCATCCGCGCCGGTGCATCCTGAGCAGGGCGAGCACGGCGTCGCCATGGCGCTCGAGCTTGGCGCGGCCGATGCCGGTGACCCCGGAAAGCTCCTCGCGCGTCGCGGGGTTGCGCGCGGCGATCTCGACCAGCGTGCGGTCGTGGAAGACGAGATAGGGCGGCACGCCCTGGGCGCGCGCGAGGTCCCGGCGCCAGGCCTTGAGCGCGGCGAGCAGGTCGTCATCCCCGGCATCGACGGAGGGCGCGCCTCCCGCGGCCGCGCGCCTGCGGTCGCGGCGGCGCTCTGCCGCCGGAGGCGGAAGGCGCAGCTCGACGCGACGCTCGCCGCGCAGCACCGGGCGCACCTTCTCGTCCGGCCCGAGCCGCAGCCCGCCATGTCCCTCCGGATCGGGCTCGAGCAGGCCGGCCGCGACGATCTGCCGGAACAGGCTGCGCCACTGCGCGCGATCGAGCTCGCCGCCCACGCCATGGACCGTGAGGCGGTCATGCCCCAGCGCGCGCACGCGCTCGGTGTCCGCGCCGAGCAGCACGTCTACGAGGTGCGCCGCGCCGAAGCGCTCGCCCGTGCGGTAGACGGCGGAGAGCGCCTTGCGCACGGGCTCGGTCGCGTCGCTGCTGCGCGCCGGCTCGAGGCAGACGTCGCAGTTGCCGCAGGGCTCGGCAAGGCGCTCGCCGAAATGCGCGAGCAGCAGCTGCCGGCGACAGGTAGAGGCCTCGGCGAAGCCGACCAGCGCGTCGAGCTTGCCGTGCTCGACGCGCTTCTGCGCGTCGCTGGCGTCGGACTCGTCGATGAAGCGGCGCAGCAGCGGCACGTCTCCCGCGCCGTGCGCCATCCACGCCACCGCGGGAAGCCCGTCGCGCCCGGCGCGCCCGGTCTCCTGGTAGTAGGCCTCGAGGCTCTTGGGGAGGTCGACATGCGCCACGAAGCGCACGTCCGGCTTGTCGATGCCCATGCCGAAGGCGATCGTCGCCACGACCACCACGCCGCTGTCGCGGCGGAAGCGATCGAGCGCCTCGGCCCGCGCGCCGGATTCCATCCCCGCGTGGTAGGCGATCGCGTCGTGGCCGGCCTCGCGCAGGTCCGCGGCGAAGCGGTCGACGCGGCTGCGCGAGCGCGCGTAGACGATGCCCGCCTCGCCCCGGCGGTCCTCGAGGAAGGCGATGAGCTGGCGCTTCGCGTCGTCCTTGTCGCGCAGAAGGTAGCGGATGTTCGGGCGGTCGAAGCTGGCGACGAAGACGCGCCCCGCCCCGAGCCCGAGGCGCAGGACGATCTCGTCGCGCGTGCGCGGGTCCGCGGTCGCGGTGAGCGCGATTCGCGGCACGCCGGGGAAGCGCTCCGCCAGCGCCGCGAGCTGCAGGTACTCGGGCCGGAAGTCATGGCCCCATTGCGAGACGCAATGCGCCTCGTCGATGGCGAAGAGCGCGACGTCCACCTCCGCGAGGCGCTGCAGGAACGCGCCGCCCAGCAGCCTCTCCGGCGAGACATAGACGAGGTCGAGCTCGCCAGCGCGCATCGCGCGCCAGGCGTCGCTGGCGTCCTCCAGGCTCTGCGCCGAGTTGATGGCGGCCGCGCGCACGCCTGCCTCGCGCAGCGCGTCCACCTGGTCCTGCATCAGCGCGATCAGCGGCGAGACGACGACGCCGACGCCGCGCCGGCACAGCGACGGCACCTGGTAGCAGAGCGACTTGCCCCCGCCGGTCGGCATCAGAACGAGGGCCGATCCCCCGTCGACGACATGGGCGACGATCTCCGCCTGCGGCCCGCGGAAGGCCGAGTAGCCGAAGACCTCGCGCAGGACCCGCGCGGGGTCCGCCATGCGACCGGCGACCGGCATGCTCAGTCGCCGCCGCGCGGCGCGTCGGCGCGACCGCGCATGTTCATGACGGTCTGGAGCATGCGCGCGCAGTGGGTCTCGGCGCCCCCGTCGTCGATGGCGACGACGTCGACCTCGACGATCGAGAGCGTGCGTCCAGCCTTCGCGACGCGGCCGCGCGCGGCGAGCGAGGCGCCGCGCGCCGGCGCGAGGAAGTTGATCTTGTACTCGACGCTCAGCACGGTGGCGTCGGGCTCTGCGAGGCTGAAGGCGGCGTATCCGGCCGCGGAGTCGGCGATCATCGCGACCACGCCGCCATGCACGTAGCCATGCTGCTGCCCGACCTCGGGGCGCACGGGAAGCAGCACCTCGGCCTCGCCCGGCACGACCCGGCCGAGCGCCGCGCCGACGAGCGCCATCGCGGGCTGGCGCGCGAAGCTGTCGCGCACGCGCGCCTCCCAGCCTGGGACAAGGTGAGCGGGTCTGGTCACAGCACGATCATCGTGGCGAGGCCGAGGAAGGAAAGGAAGCCCGTGACGTCGGTCACGGTTGTCAGGATCACCGACGAGGATACCGCGGGATCGACGCCGAGCCGATCGAGGACCACGGGGATGACGACGCCCGACACGCCGGCGACGACGAGGTTGATCATCATCGCCGCGCCGATGCAGGCGCCTATGGCCGCCTCGTGGAACCAGGCCCAGGCCGCGAGCCCGGTCAGGAGCGCGAAGAGGAACCCGTTCAGGCCGCCGACGACCCCCTCCTTGAGCACGATGCGCGACGCGTTGGCCATGGTGAGCTGGCCGGTGGCGAGGGCGCGCACCGCGACGGTCAGGGCCTGGGTGCCGGCGTTCCCGCCCATCGAGGCGCAGATCGGCATCAGGACGGCGAGCGCCACCACCTGCGAGATCGAGGCCGAGAACAGCCCGATCACGGAGGCCGCGACGAAGGCGGTGCCGAGGTTGAGGAGCAGCCAGAGCGAGCGCAGCCGCGCCGTCGCGAGCACCGGCGCGTGGACGTCGCTGCCCGCGACGCCCGAGAGGCGCATCATGTCCTCCTCGGCCTCGAATTCGATGACGTCGACCACGTCGTCGACCGTGATCGCGCCGATCAGGCGTCCGCCCGCATCGACGACCGGCGCGGAGACGAGGTCGCGGTCCTTGAACAGGCGCGCGACGTCCTCCTCGTCCATGTCGACGGGAATGGGCTCGAACTCGGTCTCCTGGATCTCGGAGATCCTGCGCGACCGCGGCGCGCGCACGAACGTGTCGAGCGCGACCCATCCGACCGCGCGGTGGCGCTGGTCGACGACGAAGATGTCGTAGAAGTCGTCCGGCAGGTCCTGGCCCCGGCGCAGGTAGTCGATGCAGGTGCCCACGTCCCAGTGCGCCGGCACGGCGACGACGTCGCGCTGCATGAGGCGGCCCGCGGAGCCCTCGGGGAAGGCCAGGCCCTCCTCGATCTGCGCGCGTATCGCCTTCGGGATGGCCTGCAGGACGAGGTCGCGCTTGGTCTCCTCGAGGCCGTCGATGAGGTAGAGGGCGTCGTCCGTGTCGAGGTTGGCGAGGGCGCGCGCGAGGTCGCTCGTGCCGAGCCGGGCCGCGACCTCGTCGCGCAGCACCTCGTCGAGCTCGGGGATCACCTCGGCGGGAAAGGCGGGTCGCAGCGCGTCCACGAACTGGGCGCGCCGCTCCGGGGGGAGCAGGCCGATCAGCTGCGCCATCTCCGAGTAGTGCAGCCCGGCGGCGGCCGCGCGCGCGCCGTCGAGGTCGTGCTCGGCGAGCAGGTCGTCGATGCGCGCGGCAAGCGCCGGGTCGAGGCCCACCTCGTCGCCCGCCGGGGCTTCGCTGGGGGCGTCGGGCGGGGCGGTCTCGGCCATGGCGGAGGCGTCAGGCGCGCGCGGCGCCGGCCGCGACGCGGTCCTGGGCCTCGACCGCGCAGAGCGCGGTCATGTTGACGACCGACCGGACGGTCGCGGAATTGTCGAGCACGTGCACGGGCGCCGCCATGCCGAGCAGCATCGGCCCGACCTTCTGGCCGCCGCCGAGCTCGCGCAGCAGCCCGAAGGCGATATGCGCGGCGTCGAGCGTGGGCATGACGAGGAGGTTGGCCTGGCCACGCAGGGTCGGGTCCTGCAGGGCCTTCAGCCGCAGCTCCTCCTCGAAGGCGGCCTCGGCGCTCATCTCGCCGTCGATCTCGAGCTCTGGCGCCAGCGCGCGGGCATGCGCCAGCGCCTCGCGCATCTTGGTCGAGCTGTCGGTGTCGAAGGAGCCGTAGGTGGAATGCGACAGAAGCGCCGCGCGCGCGCGCAGCCCGAAGCGGCGCATCGTGTCGGCGCCGCGCACGGTCATCGCCGCGATGTCGGCGGCGGAGGGATCGGGCTGCACGTGGGTGTCGCAGACGAAGATCGTGCCGCGCGGCATGATCAGCGCGGTGATCGCCGCGGGCGTCGCGACGCCCGGCTGCAGCCCCACGACGTCGATCGCGTCCTGCAGCGCGCGGTGCCAGCGGCCAATCAGCCCGCAGATCATTCCGTCGGCCTCGCCCTGGGCGACCATCATCGCCGCGATCACGACGTTGCGCGTGCGCACGATCGTGCGCGCGGCGTCGACGCTGACGCCCTGGCGGCCGAGGCGCCGGTGGTACCAGGTCCAGTCGCGCTGGTAGTGCGGCAGGTCCTCGGGGTTGCGCAGCCCGACGTCCTCGTCGAGGCGCAGGCGCAGGCCCAGGCGCTCGATGCGCTTGCGGATCGTCTCGCGGCGCCCGACGAGGATCGGCCGCGCGAGGCGCTCGTCGACGACGGTCTGCGCCGCGCGCAGCACGCGCTCGTCCTCGCCGTCGGCGTAGACGATGCGCATCGGCTTCTGCTTCGCGCGCTCGAAGATCGGCCGCATCAGGAAGCCCGAGCGGTAGACGAACTCCGAGAGGCGCTGGCGATAGGCGTCGAAGTCGGCGATCGGGCGCGTCGCCACGCCGGACTCCATCGCCGCGCGCGCGACGGCCGGCGCGATCTCGAAGATGAGGCGCGGGTCGAACGGGCGCGGGATCAGGTTCTCCGGGCCGAAGGCCGGAGGCTCGCCGCCATAGGCGGCGGCAACCTGCTCGTCCGCGGCCTTCGTCGCGAGGTCAGCGATGGCACGCACGGCGGCGACCTTCATCGCCTCGTTGATCGACGTCGCGCCGGCGTCGAGCGCGCCGCGGAAGATGAAGGGGAAGCAGAGGACGTTGTTGACCTGGTTCGGGTAGTCCGAGCGGCCGGTCGCGATGATCGCGTCGGGACGCACCGCGCGCACCTCCTCGGGCATGATCTCCGGCGTCGGGTTGGCGAGCGCGAGCACGATCGGGCGCGGCGCCATGCGCGCGACCATCTCCGGCTTCAGCACCCGCGGCGCGGACAGCCCGAGGAAGACGTCGGCGCCGGCGATCACGTCGCCCAGCGTCCGTGCGTCGGTCTCGCGCGCATAGGCTTCCTTGCGCGGGTCCATCTCGACCTTGCGCCCGGCATGCACCACGCCGGCGATGTCGGTGACCCAGATGTTCTCGAGTCGCACGCCGAGGTCGACGAGCAGGTCGAGGCAGGCGAGCGCCGCGGCGCCGGCGCCGGAGGTGACGAGCTTGACCTCGTCGACCTTCTTGCCGACGACCTTGAGCGCGTTGAGGATCGCCGCGCCGACGATGATCGCCGTGCCGTGCTGGTCGTCGTGGAAGACGGGGATCCTGAGCCGGCGCCGCAGCTTCGCCTCGATCTCGAAGCATTCCGGCGCCTTGATGTCCTCGAGGTTGATGCCGCCGAAGGTCGGCTCGAGGCTGGCGATGATGTCCACCAGGCGGTCAGGGTCGCGCTCGTCGACCTCGATGTCGAAGACGTCGATGCCCGCGAACTTCTTGAACAGGACCGCCTTGCCCTCCATCACCGGCTTGCCGGCGAGCGGGCCGATCGCGCCGAGGCCGAGCACGGCCGTGCCATTGGTTATGACGGCGACGAGGTTGCCGCGCGCGGTCAGCGCGGCGGCCTGGGCGGGGTCCTCGACGATGGCCTGGCAGGCGAAGGCGACGCCCGGGGAATAGGCGAGCGCGAGGTCGCGCTGGTTCGCGAGCGGCTTGGTCGCCGCGATCGCGAGCTTACCGGGGCTGGGATGCCGGTGGTATTCGAGGGCGCTGTCGCGGAGCTTGTCGTCAGCCATTGGCGCCCGCATTCCCGGCTGGTGGTTTGGGGCTGCCGTGCCGCGCCCCGTCATCTGCGTCGATCGATTGGTGCGGTCGAGAAGAGTCGAACTTCCACGGGATTTCTCCCACTAGCACCTCAAGCTAGCGCGTCTACCATTCCGCCACGACCGCCTGGAGAGGACCGGCACGCGACGCGCCCGGCCCTTGCCAATCGAGGCCGGTCGCAATAGCAAATCGCCCCCGGCCACGCAACCGCCATCCCCTTCCTGCAAGGCCATCGCATGTCGAGCACGAGCATCGCCCCGGGAGAGGTGGAATGGCGCCGCGCGGACGCCCTCGTCCCCTATCCCGACGCGCTCGCCTTCATGGAGGACCGCGTGGCCGGAATACGCGCCGGCGCGGCGCCGGAGACGGTCTGGCTGCTCGAGCATCCGCCGCTCTACACGGCGGGCACCTCGGCCCGGCCGGGCGACCTGCGGCCCCACGCGGCCTTCCCCGTCCACGAGACGGGGCGCGGCGGTCAGTTCACCTACCACGGCCCGGGCCAGCGCATCGCCTACGCCATGCTCGACCTGCGCCGGCGCGGGCAGGATGTCAGGACCTATGTGCGCGACCTCGAGGCCTGGGTGATCGCCGCCCTCGCGCGCCTCGGCATCGAAGGGGAGCGGCGCGAGGGCCGGGTCGGCATCTGGGTCGACCGGGGCCCGCACCCGCTCGGCGGACGGCGCGAGGACAAGGTGGCCGCCATCGGCGTGCGGGTCAGGCACTGGGTGACCTTCCACGGCCTGTCGCTCAACGTGTCCTGCGACCTGTCGCATTTCGATGGGATCGTGCCCTGCGGCATCTCCGACGCGCGCTATGGCGTCACCTCGCTGCGCGCGCTCGGTATCGAGGCCACGATGGAGGAGGTCGACGGCGCCCTGCTCGAAGCGTTTTCGGAGGTCTTCGGGAGCTGAAAGATCTCCGTTTTCCATATGGCTGGAAAACGATCCTCGACGTCGAAGTCACCTGAGGCATGGGTGCGGAGCGAAGGACGCCTTCATCGCCATGCCTCCGCGAAGAGCTGGCGAAAGACGACGCGCACCGCCCCTTCCGCCTCCTCGCGGCCGGGTACCGGCGACGCGGCGCCGTTCGCGCCATGCGCGAGGCCGTTCCTGCGTTCGCGCAACCAGTCGAGGTCGGGCGACGGCGCGTCGGCGCGCGCCTCGCGGGCGCGGTCGACCGGCTCCACCAGCGACCATGCGAGGAGGAGGACGGCGCTCCAGGCGCCGGCGCAGAAGGCGATCTCGAGGTCCGCGAGCAGCGCCTCGCGCCGTGCGTCAAGGTCGAGCGGGACCGGCCCCGCATTGGCGTCGTGGGCGGCCCAGAACCAGCCCGCGCGCGCCTCCCACACCCGCGGATCGGGCGCGGCCAGCGAACGCGAGGCGGCGGCCGCGCGGCTCAGGCGAATTCCAGGATCTTCTGGTCGACCGCGAGGCTGTCGCCGACCGCGGCATGGAGCATCGAGATCGTCCCGTCGCGCTCGGCGCGCAGGATGTTCTCCATCTTCATCGCCTCGACGACGCAGAGCTCCTCGCCCGCCTTGACCTCCTGGCCTGGCTTCACCGCGACCGCCTTGAGCAGGCCGGGCATCGGGGAGAGCAGGAAGCGCGACGTGTCGGGCGGGCGCTTGACCGGCATCAGGCGCGCGAATTCGGCGACGCGCGGCACGAGCACGCTCGCCTTGAGGCTGCAGCCCGCATGCTGGAGATGCAGGCCGAGGCCCGTGGGCTCGACCTGCACGTTCATCGCCTCGCCGCCGACGATGCCGGCGAAGAGGATGTCGCCCACGCGCCATCCGCCCTCGACCGCGAGCTCGGCGCCGTCGGCGAAGGTGGCGCTGCCCGGCGCGACGCCGACATCGTGCGCCATGCCGCTCCGGCCATCGAAGGACACGACGTAGCGTTCCGGCGCGCGACGCTCGTGCCCCGCAAGCTGGCCCGGCAGCGACGCCTCGCGCAGGTGGATGCGATGCTGGATCGTCGCCGCCACCGCGGCGAGGCGCTGCTCGAGCGCGAAGGGCAGATCGGCGCCCTTGAAGCCGCCGCGGAACTCCTCGGCGATGAAGCCCGTGGTCAGGCGCCCGGCCCGGAACCGCTCGTGGCGGACCAGTGCCTGCAGGAACGGGATGTTGTGGTTGAGCCCGCGCACGACATAGGCGTCGAGCGCGCGGGCGAGCCTGTCGCAGGCCTCGTCGCGCGTCGGCGCCGCGGCGACGAGCTTGGCGATCATCGGGTCGTAGTACATCGGGATCTCGCCGCCGTCGTAGACGCCGGTATCGACCCGGATCCCCTCGCCCGCGGGCGGCTGGTAGCGCGTCAGCCTGCCGATCGAGGGCAGGAAGTTGCGGAACGGATCCTCCGCATAGACTCGCGCCTCGACCGCCCAGCCCTCGAGCGCGATGTCCTGCTGGCGGAAGGGCAGCTTCTCGCCGGCCGCCACGCGGATCATCCACTCCACCAGGTCGATGCCCGTGACCATCTCGGTCACCGGGTGCTCGACCTGCAGGCGCGTGTTCATCTCGAGGAAGTAGAAGTTGCGCCTGGCGTCGACGATGAACTCCACCGTGCCAGCGGAGCGGTAGTCGACCGCCTTCGCGAGCGCCACCGCCTGCGCGCCCATCGCGGCGCGCAGGCGCGCGTCGAGGAAGGGCGACGGCGCCTCCTCGATCACCTTCTGGTGGCGGCGCTGGATCGAGCACTCGCGCTCGCCCAGGTGGATGACGTTGCCATGCGCGTCGCCGAGGACCTGGATCTCGATGTGGCGCGGCTGCTCGATGAACTTCTCGATGAAGACGCGCTCGTCGCCGAAGGACGACCGCGCCTCGGACGTCGCGGAGCGGAAGCCCTCGCGCGCCTCGGCGTCGTCGTGCGCGATGCGCATGCCCTTGCCGCCGCCGCCCGCCGACGCCTTGATCATCACCGGGTAGCCGACCCGCTTCGCGATGGCGACCGCCTCGTCGGCGTCCGCGATCGCGGCGAGATGGCCGGGCACCATGTTGACGCCGGCCTTCTGCGCGAGCTTCTTCGACTCGATCTTGTCGCCCATCGCGGCGACGGCCGACATGGTCGGGCCGATGAAGACGATGCCCGCCTGGTCGAGCGCCGCCGCGAAGGCGGCGCTCTCCGACAGGAACCCGTAGCCCGGGTGGACGGCCTGCGCGCCGGTGCGGCGGCACGCATCTAGGATCGCATCGACCTGGAGGTAGCTCTGGGCGGAGGGCGGCGGCCCGATGCGCACCGCCTCGTCGGCCTCGCGCACGTGCAGGGCGTCGGCGTCGGCGTCGGAGTACACGGCGACCGTGGCGATGCCGAGCCGCCTGCAGGTGCGCATGACGCGACAGGCGATCTCGCCGCGATTGGCCACGAGGACCTTCGTGAAGGGGATCGGGGCCGACCCCGCGGCAGGCGCCGCCTTCGCGGCGCCGCGCGTCCTGCCCGCCTTCTTCGCCGTCCTGGCGCCTGCGGCCTTCTTCTTCGCTGCCATCGCTCAGTCCCTGCCCCGGAAGATCTCCATCGCGATCGCGACATGGATCGCGAGCGGCGCGCCCCACGCGACCGCCACCCACATCCACCAGGGATAGGACGGCGTCGTGAGGAAGTTGACGACGATGAGCGCCATCGTCGAGACGAGCGCGACGAGCAGGTGCAGCCGCAGGCCGCGCCGCAGCGCCGCGCGCCGCTCGGCGTCGCTCACAGCGGGATGTTGGCGTGCTTCTTCCACGGGTTCTCGAGCTTCTTCCCGCGCAGCATGGCGAGGGAGCGGGCGATGCGCGGGCGCGTCGCCGAGGGCATGATCACGTCGTCGATGTAGCCGCGGCTGGCGGCGACGAAGGGGTTGGCGAAGCGCTGCCGGTACTCCTCGGTCCGCTCCTCGATCTTGCGCGGGTCGCCGATGTCCGCGCGGAAGATGATCTCCACCGCGCCCTTCGGGCCCATGACCGCGATCTCGGCGCTCGGCCAGGCGTAGTTGACGTCGCCGCGCAGGTGCTTCGAGGCCATGACGTCGTAGGCGCCGCCATAGGCCTTGCGCGTGATGACCGTCACCTTCGGCACGGTCGCCTCGGCATAGGCGAAGAGCAGCTTGGCGCCGTGCTTGATGATGCCGCCATATTCCTGGGCGGTGCCGGGCAGGAAGCCGGGCACGTCGACGAAGGTCACCAGCGGGATGTTGAAGGCGTCGCAGAAGCGCACGAATCGCGCGGCCTTCTTCGAGGAGTCGATGTCGAGGCAGCCTGCCAGCACCATCGGCTGGTTGGCCACGATCCCGACGGTCGCGCCCTCGATCCGCCCGAATCCGACGACGATGTTGCGCGCGTGGTCGGGCGCGATCTCGAAGAAGTCGCGGTCGTCCACGACCTTCCCGATGAGCTCCTTCATGTCGTAGGGCTTGTTCGGGTTCGCCGGGACGAGCGTATCGAGCGCGGGCTCGACGCGGTCCGGGCTGTCGAGCGTCGGCCGCACGGGGGCGCGCTCGCGGTTCGAGGCGGGCAGGAAGTCGACCAAGCGCCTCGTCTGCAGCAGCGCCTCGACGTCGTTCTCGAAGGCGAGGTCGGCGACGCCCGAGCGCGACGCGTGGGTGAGCGCGCCGCCCAGCTCCTCGTGGGTCACGGTCTCGTGCGTGACCGTCTTCACCACGTCGGGCCCAGTCACGAACATGTAGGACGAGTCCTTCACCATGAAGATGAAGTCCGTGATCGCCGGCGAGTAGACCGCGCCGCCCGCGCAGGGCCCCATGATCAGGGAGATCTGGGGGATCACGCCGGAGGCCGTGACGTTGCGCTGGAAGACCTCGGCGTAGCCGCCGAGCGAGGCGACGCCCTCCTGGATGCGCGCGCCGCCGGAATCGTTCAGCCCGATCACGGGCGCGCCGGCCTTCATCGCGTGGTCCATGACCTTGCAGATCTTCTCGGCATGCGCCTCGGACAGCGAGCCGCCGAAGACCGTGAAGTCCTGGCTGAAGACGAAGACGAGGCGTCCGTTGACCGTGCCCCAGCCCGCCACGACGCCGTCGCCGGGCACCTTCTGGTCGGCCATGCCGAACTCCGCCGAGCGATGCTCGACGAACATGTCCCATTCCTCGAACGAGCCCTCGTCGAGGAGGATCTCCAGCCGCTCGCGCGCCGTCAGCTTGCCCTTGGCGTGCTGCGCCTCGATCCGGCGCGCGCCGCCGCCTGCGCGCGCCGCGTCGCGCTTGCGCGCGAGGCGTTCGAGAATGTCCTGCATGAGCCGGAAACCCCTTTCCACGCAGGATTAGCAGAGCCGGACGGCGCGGCGCTACTGCGTCGGCGCGGCTTGCGGCAGGAGCCTGGCCCAGCGATCCGCGAGCTCGAGGTCGGCGCG
>VGDA01000016.1 GCA_016869915.1 Alphaproteobacteria bacterium | reverse complement strand
CGCTCATCGGTCGATCTCCCCGAACACGATGTCCATCGAGCCGATGATCGCCACGACGTCGGCGAGCATGTGGCCCTTGCCGAGGAAGTCCATCGCCTGCAGGAAGGCGAAGCCGGGCGCGCGGATCTTGCAGCGATACGGCTTGTTGGTCCCGTCGGAGATCAGGTAGACGCCGAACTCGCCCTTGGGCGCCTCGACCGCCGTGTAGGTCTCGCCCGCGGGCACGTGGTAGCCCTCGGTGTAGAGCTTGAAGTGGTGGATGAGCGCCTCCATCGAGCGCTTCATCTCGCCGCGCGTCGGCGGCGTGATCTTCTTGTCGTCCGTCTTCACCGGGCCAGGCGTGCGCGCGATGGCGTCGAGCGCCTGGACCATGATGCGCAGCGACTGGCGCATCTCCTCCATGCGGCAGAGGTAGCGGTCATAGCAGTCGCCGTTCCGCCCCACGGGCACGTCGAAGTCGTAGGTCTCGTAGCCGTCGTAGGGCTGGGCCTTTCGCAGGTCCCAGGGCAGCCCGGAGCCGCGCAGCATCGGGCCGGAGAAGCCCCAGGCCAGCGCCTCCTCGGCGGTGGCTCGGCCGATGTCCACCGTACGCTGCTTGAATATGCGGTTGTCGGTCAGGAGAGACTCGATGTCGTCGACGATCTTCGGGAAGCGCCCGGTCCAGGCGCGGATGTCGTCCACGAGCTTCGGCGGCAGGTCGCTCGCCACGCCGCCCGGGCGGAAGTAGTTGGCGTGGAGGCGCGCGCCGCAGGCGCGCTCGTAGAACTCCATCAGCTTCTCGCGCTCCTCGAAGCCCCAGAGCAGGGGCGTCATGGCGCCGACGTCGAGCGCGAAGGTCGTGATGTTGAGGATGTGGTTCAGGATGCGGCCGATCTCGGCGTAGAGCACGCGGATCGCCTGCGCGCGCGCGGGCGGCGCGATGCCAAGGAGCCTCTCCACCGCCAACGCGAAGGCGTGCTCCTGGTTCATCGGCGACACGTAGTCGAGCCGGTCGAAATAGGGCAGCGCCTGCGTGTAGGTCTTGTACTCGATCAGCTTCTCGGTGCCGCGGTGGAGCAGGCCGATATGCGGGTCGGCGCGCTCGACCACCTCGCCGTCCATCTCGAGGACGAGGCGAAGGACGCCGTGGGCCGCGGGATGCTGCGGCCCGAAGTTCATGGTCAGGTTCTTGAGGGCGACTTCGGCGGTCATGGGCGTCTGCTCAGCTCTTCGGTGCGGCCGGCGGCGGCGCGGCCTTCTCGTCGCCCGGCAGCAGGCGGTTCATGCCCTCCCAGGGGGAGAGGAAGTCGAAGCGGCGGAAGTCCTGGGTCAGCTTCACGGGCTCGTAGACTACGCGCTTGAGCTCGTCGTCGTAGCGCACCTCGACATGGCCGGTGAGCGGGAAGTCCTTGCGCAGCGGATGCCCCTCGAAGCCGTAGTCGGTGAGGATGCGCCGCAGGTCCGGATGGTCGGAGAACATGATCCCGTAGAGGTCCCAGGCCTCGCGCTCGTACCAGCCGGCGGCCGGGAAGACACCGATGGCGGTCGGCACCGGGGTCGCCTCGTCGGCCTCCAGCTTCACGCGGATGCGCTGGTTCAGCTTCACGGACAGGAGGTTGTAGACGACGTCGAAGCGACGCTCGCGCTGCGGCCAGTCCACGCCGCAGACATCCACGAGCACCTTGAAATCGCACTGGCTGTCGTCGCGCAGGAACGACAGGACGCGCACGATCGAGCCCGCGTTCACGGTGACCATCAGCTCGCCGAGGCGCTGCTCGACGAGCACCACGTCGTCCGGCAGGGACGAGGCGACGTGCTCGCCGATTTCCTTGAGGACCTGGTTCATCGCGCCCTGCCCTTCAGCGCATGATCGTGGTGGTGCGGCGGATCTTCTTCTGCAGCTGCAGCACGCCGTAGAGCAGCGCCTCCGCCGTCGGCGGGCAGCCGGGCACGTAGATGTCCACCGGGACGATCCGGTCGCAGCCGCGCACGACCGAGTAGGAATAGTGGTAGTAGCCGCCGCCGTTAGCGCAGCTGCCCATGGAGATCACCCAGCGCGGCTCGGCCATCTGGTCGTAGACCTTGCGCAGGGCGGGCGCCATCTTGTTGGTCAGCGTGCCGGCGACGATCATGACGTCGGACTGGCGCGGGCTCGGCCGGAAGACGATGCCGAACCGGTCGAAGTCGTAGCGGCTCGCGGCGCTGTGCATCATCTCGACCGCGCAGCAGGCGAGGCCGAAGGTCATCGGCCAGAGCGAGCCGGTGCGGGCCCAGGCCACAAGCTTGTCGAGCTGCGCGACCACGAACCCCTTGTCCTGGAGCTCGTCGGTCACCGTGCGGAGCATCCGGTCCTGCTCGGCGCCCCGCGCCAGTGGAGCGGAACCCGGCGCGATCACTCCCATTCGAGCGCTCCCTTCTTCCATTCGTAGACGAAGCCGACGGTCAGGACGCCGAGGAAGGCGACCATCGACCAGAACCCGAACATCCCGATGTCGCCGAGCGCGACCGCCCAGGGGAACAGGAAGGCGACCTCAAGGTCGAAGATGATGAACAGGATGGCGACGAGGTAGAAGCGCACGTCGAACTGCTTGCGGGCCTCGTCGAAGGCCTCGAACCCGCATTCGTAGGCGGACAGCTTCTCCGGGTCCGGCTTCTGCCGCCCCGCGACCAGAGAGGCAGCGACCATGACGATCGACAATCCGATCGCGATCCCGAGGAAGATCAGGATCGGCAGGTATTCACGCAGCAAGGCGTCCATCGGCTCCAGACCGGTTTACGCGAGGGCTCGGCGACATCGCCGACGCCCCCTCGGCGCCCGGCTCCCAGATTGCAGGCCTGGACGGGGACTCCACCCGGCCCGCGGGCCGTTATAGATGGCACCCCCGCGTTAGAAAAGGCCGACGTACCGCAATGCACACACGGGCGTGCCGCATGGCGGGCGGCCCCGGGAGGGGCGGGTCTTTTCGGCATCCGTGGAGCGGAAATTGGCGCGAGCGACGGGACTTGAACCCGCGGCCTCCGGCGTGACAGGCCGGCGCTCTAACCAACTGAGCTACGCCCGCGTAGGCCAATTCGAAGCGCGGGGATGTACCCGCCTTCGACCGGCCAGTCAAGAGAAGCCGTCGCGCTAATCCCCATGGGCTGCGGCGAGGTCCGGGAACATGGCGCGCAGCGCCGCCCGCTCGGCGCGGCAGATCCCCCGCTCGGTCACCAGCCCGGTCACCAGGCGGGCCGGCGTGACGTCGAACGCGTCGTTGCGCGCCTCGGTCCCCTCGGGCGAGATCCGCACCTCGGCGCGGCGGCCGTCGGCGAGCAGGCCCGCGACATGGGTGACCTCGCGCCCGGCGCGCTGCTCGATCGGGATCTCGCGCAGGCCGTCGGCGACCCGCCAGTCGATCGTCGGGCTGGGCAGGCAGACATGGAAGGGCACGCCGTTGTCGGCGGCGGCGAGCGCCTTCAGGTAGGTGCCGATCTTGTTGCAGACGTCGCCGTCGCGCGTGACGCGGTCCGTCCCGACGAGGCAGAGGTCGACGAGGCCGTGCTGCATCAGGTGGCCGCCGGAATTGTCCGCCACCAGCGTGTGCGGCACGCCGTGCCTCCCGAGTTCCCACGCCGTCAGCGCCGCGCCCTGGTTGCGCGGCCGCGTCTCGTCGACCCAGACATGGATGTCGATGCCAGCGTCGTGCGCCATGTAGATCGGCGCGGTCGCGGTGCCCCAGTCGACGGTGGCGAGCCAACCCGCGTTGCAATGCGTGAGCACGTTGACCCTGCCGCCTCCCCTGCGTGCGGCCGCCGCGCGCAAGAGGGCGAGCCCGTGCTCGCCGATGGCGCGGTTGATCGCGACGTCCTCGTCGCAGATCGCGTCGGCGAGCGCGAGGGCCGCGTCGGCGCGATCGCCCGGCGGCAGCGCGGCGACGCCGTCGCGCACGCGGTCGAGCGCCCAGCGCAGGTTCACGGCGGTTGGGCGGGTCGCGTCGAGCGTCGCGTGCGCGCGCGTCATCGCCTCGTCGGAGGGATCGTCGCGCAGCGCGAGCGCGAGGCCGTAGGCCCCGCAGGCGCCGATGAGCGGCGCGCCGCGCGTGCGCATCGTGCGGATCGCCTCGGCCACGGCGCCGGCGTCGCGCAGGACCAGCACCTCGAAGGCATGCGGGAAGAGCGTCTGGTCGAAGATGCGCAGCGCGTGCTCGCCGTCCTCGCGCCAGGCGCTGCGATAGGCCTTGCCGTCGATCCTCATCGTGCCGTTCCTTCCTTGCCGGGAACCGGGGCCGGCGCCCGGGGCGCCATCGGCGCGCCGCGTCGAACGAGCGCGTGCCGGCATGCGGCGCGGTGGGCGATGACGGGCTCGAACCGCCGACATCCTCCGTGTAAAGGAGGCGCTCTGCCAACTGAGCTAATCGCCCTTCCGCGTGCCGCCGGCGTTATGGCACGCGGCGGCCGCCACGAAAAAGGCCCCGCGCGGGCGCGGGGCCTTCTCCTCGAGCGGCCGCGAGGCCGCTGCGCTCAGTGCGTGACCAGCCCGCCTTCGCCTTCCGGCTTCTTGGCGACCGCCTCGACCTCGACCGGCTCGATCCACTCGATGGCTATCGGCGCCCGCGTCAGGGCCTCGGCGATCACCTCGTCGACCGTGGAGACCGGGACGATCCTCAGACCCTTCTTCACGTTGTCCGGGATCTCGGCGAGGTCCTTCTCGTTCTCCTTCGGGATCAGCACCTGCTTGAGCCCCGAATGGAGCGCGGCGAGCAGTTTCTCCTTCAGCCCGCCGATCGGCAGGACGCGACCGCGCAGCGTGATCTCGCCGGTCATGGCGAGGTCGCGGCGCACCGGGATGCCGGTGATCGCCGAGACGATCGAGGTGATCATCGCGACGCCGGCGGACGGCCCGTCCTTGGGCGTGGCGCCCTCGGGCACGTGGACATGGATGTCCTTCTTGTCGAAGACCGGCGGGCGGATGCCGAAGGCGGTGGCGCGGCTGCGCACGTAGGAATGCGCGGCCTGCACCGACTCCTGCATGACGTCGCCGAGCTTGCCGGTGATCGTCATCTTGCCCTTGCCGGGGACGACGGTCGCCTCGATGGACAGAAGCTCGCCGCCGACCTCGGTCCAGGCGAGGCCGTTGGTCACGCCGACCAGGTCCTCGGTCTCGGTCTCGCCCCAGCGGTACTTCTTCACGCCCGCGTATTTCTCGAGGTTGGCGCGCGTGACCTTCACCTTCTTCGCCTTCTCGGTGACGATCTCCTTCGTCGCCTTGCGCGTGAGGTTCGCGATCTCGCGCTCGAGGTTGCGGACGCCAGCCTCGCGGCAGTAGTAGCGGATCAGGTCGCGCAGCGCCTCATCCGCGATCTCCCACTCGCCTGCCTTCAGCGCATGCGCCTCGGTCTGCTTCGGGATCAGGTGGCGCTTGGCGATCTCGACCTTCTCGTCCTCGGTGTAGCCGGGGATCCGGATGATCTCCATGCGGTCGAGCAGCGGCTGCGGCATGCGCAGGCTGTTCGCCGTCGTGATGAACATCACGTCGGAGAGGTCGTAGTCGACCTCGAGGTAGTGGTCGTTGAACGTGCCGTTCTGCTCGGGATCCAGCACCTCGAGCAACGCGGAGGTCGGGTCGCCACGCCAGTCGGCGCCGAGCTTGTCGATCTCGTCGAGCAGGAAGAGCGGGTTCGAGGACTTCGCCTTCTTCATGCCCTGGATGACCTTGCCGGGCATCGATCCGATATAGGTGCGCCGGTGGCCGCGGATCTCCGCCTCGTCGCGCACGCCGCCGAGCGACATGCGCACGAAGTTGCGGCCCGTGGCGCGCGCGATCGACTTGCCGAGCGAGGTCTTGCCGACGCCGGGCGGTCCGACGAGGCAGAGGATCGGGCCGCGGAGCTTCTGCGAGCGCTGCTGGACCGCGAGGTACTCGAGGATGCGCTCCTTGACCTTCTCGAGGCCGTAGTGGTCGGCGTTCAGAACCGCCTCGGCGTGCCTGACGTCCCTCTTGACCTTTGTGCGCTTCCTCCAGGGGATGTTGAGCATCCAGTCGAGGTAGTTGCGCACCACCGTCGCCTCGGCCGACATCGGGCTCATGGTCTTGAGCTTCTTCAGCTCGGCCATCGCCTTGTCGTGGGCCTCCTTCGACAGCTTGGTCTTCTTGATCCGGTCCTCGAGCTCGGACGCCTCGTCCTTGCCCTCGTCGATCTCGCCGAGCTCCTTCTGGATCGCCTTGAGCTGCTCGTTCAGGTAGTACTCGCGCTGCGTCTTCTCCATCTGCCGCTTGACGCGGTTGCGGATGCGCTTCTCGACCTGGAGCACGCCGATCTCGTTCTCCATGAAGCCGAAGATCCGCTCGAGGCGCTGCGCGACGGAATCCGTCTCGAGCAATTCCTGCTTCTCAGGGATCTTGAGCGCGAGGTGCGATGCCACCGTGTCCGCGAGCTTGCCCGGGTCGTCGATCTGGTTGACCGAGACCAGGACCTCCGGCGGGATCTTGCGGTTCAGCTTGATGTACTGCTCGAACTGCGAGACCACCGTGCGCGTCAGCGCCTCGAGCTCGGACGGCTCGGCCACGCGCTCCGGCAGGAGCTCGGCATGGGCCTGGAAGAAGTTCGGGTTGTCGGCGTAGCGCAGGATCCGCGCGCGGCTGCCTCCCTCGACCAGCACCTTGACCGTGCCGTCCGGCAGCTTGAGAAGCTGGAGGACCGTGCCGATCGTGCCGACCGCGAAGATGTCGCCGGGCGCGGGGTCGTCCTTGGCGGCGTCCTTCTGGGCGACCAGCAGGATCTGCTTGTCGTCCTTCATCACGTCCTCGAGGGCGCGCACCGACTTCTCGCGCCCGACGAAGAGCGGGACGATCATGTGCGGGAAGACGACGATGTCCCGCAGGGGAAGGACGGGATAGAGGGTGCCACGCGGAGTCTCGGCCATGTCATGAACTCGCTGGTTCGATGCGTTCTGGAGGGCGGCGTCGTGGTGGCCGTCCCGGGAGGGCGGCAGCCTGCGCGTCAGGCATTCGATCCGCCTGCAGCGACAGATGGCACCTGCGCGGCGCCGATCAAGGGTCGGCGCGGCGCGTCGTCCTGGCGAAGGCCGGCGGGCGCGGCCCGGCCGCTCAAGCCGACGACCCCGCGGCGGTCTCGGGGCGCCTGTCGGCGTAGATCTGGAGCGGCTTCGCCCTGCCCTCGATCACCTCGCGGTTGATCACGACCTCCTCCACGCCGGTCATCTGCGGCAGGTCGAACATCGTGTCGAGCAGGATCCCTTCCATGATCGAGCGCAGGCCGCGCGCTCCGGTCTTGCGCTGGATCGCGCGGCGCGCCACCGCGCGCAGGGCGTCCTCGGAGAAGGCAAGCTTGACGCCCTCCATCTCGAATAGGCGCTGGTACTGCTTGAGCAGCGCGTTCTTTGGCTTCTGCAGGATCTCGACCAGCGCGTCCTCCGAGAGGTCGTTGAGCGTCGCGATCACGGGCAGGCGGCCGATGAACTCGGGGATGAGGCCGAACTTGAGCAGGTCCTCCGGCTCGACCTCGCGCAGGATCTCGCCGGTCTGGCGGTCGTCGACCGAGCGGACGTCGGCGCCGAAGCCGATCGCCGTGCCACGCGTGCGCTGGGCGATGATCTTCTCCAGTCCCGCGAAGGCGCCGCCGCAGATGAACAGGATGTTCGTCGTGTCGACCTGAAGGAATTCCTGCTGCGGGTGCTTGCGGCCGCCCTGCGGCGGCACGGAGGCGATCGTGCCCTCCATGATCTTGAGCAGCGCCTGCTGCACGCCCTCGCCCGAGACGTCGCGGGTGATCGAGGGGTTCTCGGACTTGCGGCTGATCTTGTCGACCTCGTCGATGTAGACGATGCCGCGCTGCGCGCGCTCGACGTTGTAGTCGGCGGCCTGCAGGAGCCGGAGGATGATGTTCTCGACGTCCTCGCCGACATAGCCGGCCTCGGTCAGCGTCGTCGCGTCGGCCATCGTGAACGGCACGTCGATGATGCGGGCCAGCGTCTGGGCGAGCAGCGTCTTGCCCGACCCGGTCGGCCCGACCAGCATGATGTTCGACTTCGCGATCTCGACCTCGTTGTTCTTCCCGCCATGGGCGAGGCGCTTGTAGTGGTTGTGCACGGCCACCGAGAGCACGCGCTTGGCCTGGTCCTGGCCGATCACGTAGTCGTCGAGCACGTTGCAGATGTCGCGCGGCGTGGGCACGCCCTCGCGCGACTTCACCAGGGTCGTCTTGTGCTCCTCGCGGATGATGTCCATGCACAGCTCGACGCATTCGTCGCAGATGAACACCGTCGGGCCCGCGATCAGCTTGCGGACCTCGTGCTGGCTCTTGCCGCAGAAGGAACAGTACAGCGTGTTCTTCGAATCGCCGCTGCCGGTCTTGCTCATGCTCGTTCAGCCTGTGTTCTGTCGCGGGCAGCGCGCGCTCGCGCCACCGGGTGACTCGGGATGAGATTAGCGCCCGCGCTCGCGCCGCCACAACGGATAAGCGGTCGCGCGAACGTCACGCGAACATCGGGCGTCGAGAGGGATCCGCCGCGTCGCGCGGCGCGGCGGCGCTCAGGCCGGCTTGGCGTCGTCGGCGCGCGGCGGCCGGTTGACCACGACCTCGTCGATGAGGCCGAAGGCCTTCGCCTCGTCGGGGCTCAGGAACTTGTCGCGCTCCAGCGCCTGCTCGATCGCCTCGATCGGCTGCCCGGTGTGGCGGACGTAGATCTCGTTGAGGCGCTTGCGCAGGTTGAGGATCTCGCGCGCCTGGATCTCGATGTCGGTCGCCTGGCCCTGGGCGCCGCCCGAGGGCTGGTGGACCATGATCCGCGCGTTGGGCAGGGAGAAGCGCTTGCCCTTGGTGCCCGCGGCGAGGAGCAGCGAGCCCATCGACGCGGCCTGGCCGATGCACACCGTCGCGACGTCGGGGCGGATGTACTGCATCGTGTCGTAGATCGCGAGGCCCGAGGTCACCACGCCGCCCGGAGAGTTGATGTAGAACGAGATGTCCTTCTTCGGGTTCTCGGACTCGAGGAAGAGCAGCTGCGCGCAGACGAGGCTCGACACGGCGTCGTTCACCGGGCCGGTCATGAAGATGATCCGCTCCTTGAGCAGCCGGGAGTAGATGTCGAAGGCGCGCTCGCCGCGCGCGGTCTGCTCGATCACCATCGGGACGAGCATGTTCATCTGTTCGGCCATGCGCTCGGACATCTGCGTTCCTCTGGTGCTGGGATCTGCGAGGGCGGGCGGGCGGGCGTCAGCCGGCCGCCTTGTCGTCCTCGGCCTGGGCCTTGGTCACTTCCTCGATCGTCATCGAGGCCTCGGTGGTGCGCGCCATCTCGAGGATGAAGTCGATGACCTTGTCCTCGAAGAGCGGGCCGCGGATCTGCGCGAGCATCTCCGGGTTCGCGCGGAACTGCTCGATGACCTTGCGCTCCTGGCCCGGGTAGCGGCGGGCCTGCTCGACGAGCGCGCGGTTGGTCTCCTCCTGGGTGACCTGGATGTTGTTGCCGCGACCGATCTCGGAAAGCAGCAGGCCGAGGCGGACGCGGCGCTGGGCGATCGGGCGGAAATCCGATGCGACCTGCTCCGGCGCCTTCCCGCGCGTGCCCTCGTCCTCCATGCCCATCGAGCGCTCGCGCTCGAAGTTGGACATGATCGCCTGGAGCTCGATCTCGACCATGCCCTCGGGCACGTCGAAGGCATGGGCCTCGGCGAGGCGGTCGAGCAGCATGCGCTTGGTGCGCAGCCGCGCCAGTTCGCCGTACTCGCGGCCGATCTGGTCGCGCACCGCGCCGCGCAGCGTCTCCAGGTCCTCGAAGCCCAGTTCCTTCGCCATCTCCTCGTCCACGGCGACGGCGACCGGGGCGAGCACCTGCTTCACGGTGACGTCGAACTCGGCCGGCCTGCCCTTGAGCTCCTCGTTCGGATAGGCCTCCGGGAAGACGATCTTCACGGTCGTCCTCGCGCCCGGCGCGTGGCCCGCGAGCTGGTCCTCGAAGCCGGGCACGAACTGGCCGGAGCCGAGCTCGAGACGCTGGTCGCTCGCGGCGCCGCCGGCGAATTCCTTGCCGTCGACGCGCCCCACGAAGTCGATGACGACGATGTCGCCCGCCTGCGAGGCGCGCTCGACCGGCGCCGCCTTGGCCTTGCCGCGCTGCTCCGCCATCCGCGCGAGCGCCTTCTCGGCCTCGGCGTCCTCGACCTTGATCTTCACGCGCTGCAGCTCGAGCGTCTTGAGGTCGACCGGCACGACGTCCGGCAGGACCTCGAGCGCGAGCTTGTACTCGAGGTCGGCCCCTTCGGCGAATGCGGTCACCTCGACGCGCGGCTGCATCGCGGGGCGCAGCCCGCGGTCCTGCATCGCCTGCGAGGACGATTCGGAAACCGTCTTCTCGAGCACCTCGCCGAGCACGGCCGGGCCGAAGCGCTTCTGGAGGACGGGCATCGGCACCTTTCCGGGGCGGAAGCCGGGCAGCGCGGCGTCGCGGGCGATCTCGGAAAGGCGCTGGGCCACGCCCGCCGCGATCGACGCCGCGGGAACGACAACCTTGAACTCGCGCTTCAGTCCGGCGTTCGAAAGCTCGGTCACTTGCATGTCGGGAAGGTCCTTGTCCTTGCGGCTCGTCGTCTTGCGGCGGCGCGAGGCGCGCCAGGCCGTGTTCCTCTCCCGGGCGGGAGCCTGGTGCGGGCGGAGGGACTTGAACCCACACGACTTTCGTCACTGGAACCTAAATCCAGCGCGTCTACCAGTTCCGCCACGCCCGCCCGCGCGAGGGGCGACTAGCTACAGGCACGCATCCCGCCAGTCAACCTGCCGCAGGTGGCCGGCCGGTCCCTCGGCCGCCCTCAGCGCAGCAGGGCGCGGGCGGCGGCGGCGACGACCGCGTCGGCATCCAGGCCATAGATCCGGTAGATGTCGGGGAGGTCCCCCGACTGGCCGAAGCTCTCGCAGCCCAGGGCCTCCACGGCCTGGCCGCGGACCGCGCCGAGCCAGGACAGGGTCGCCGGGTGGCCATCCACCAGCGTCACCAGCCTCGCATCGGCGGGCAGCGCCCCGAGCAGCCCGGCGGCATGCGAGGCCTGGCCCTCGCGGCGCCAGCCGGCGTGGAGCCGGTCGGGAGATGTCGCGACCAGCAGCCCGGCGCCGGGTAGGTCCTCGCGCAGTTGCTCGAGCGCCGCGCGCGCCTCGGGCACCAGCGCCCCGGTCACGACCAGCGCCAGCGGCGTGTCCGGCGACGGCGCCTCCAGCCAGTAGCCGCCATCGACCACGGCCGCGCGCGCCGCCTCGTCGAGGCTGCGCCGGGGCTGGGCGATGGGCCGCGTCGACAGGCGCAGGTAGACGGACCCGCCCTCCTCCGCCTGCATATGGCGGAAGCTCCAGCGCATGATCTCGACCAGCTCGTCGACATGCGCGGGCTCGAAATAGGTCAGGCCCGGCTGACCCATCCCGATAAGCGGCTGCACGACCGACTGGTGCGCGCCGCCCTCGGGCGCCAGGGTCAGGCCCGAGGGCGTGGCCACGATCATGAAGCGCGCGTCCTGGTAGCAGGCGTAGTTCAGCGCATCGAGCCCGCGCGCGATGAACGGGTCGTAGACCGTGCCGATTGGCAGGAGCCGCGCGCCGAACAGGTCCGCGGAGAGGCCCAGCGCGCCCAGCATCAGGAAGAGGTTGTGCTCGGCGATGCCGAGCTCGACGTGCTGGCCCGAATGGCCCATCTGCCAGAGCTGCGCCGAGACGATCTTCTCCTCCTTGAAGATGTCCTTCATGTCGCGGCGGTCGAAGATGCCGCGGCGGTTCACCCAGCCGCCGAGATTGGTGGAGACCGAGACGTCCGGCGACGTCGTGACGATGCGGCTCGCGAGGTGGCTGTCGCCGCCGGCGAGCTCGTAGAGCACGCGCCCGAACCCCTCCTGCGTCGACATCGTCGCCGCCTGCGGCGCCGGCAGCGCGTCGGGCACGGGCACCGACTGCGCATGGCGGCGGCGCGGGAAGGCCTGCGCGAAGGGCACGGCGGCGAGGAACCGCTCGACCTCGGCCTCCGGTATCTCCATCCCCGCGAGGCGCTCCCACTCCGCGCCGCGCGGCACCGCGTGTTGCGCGCGCAGCGCGTCGACCTGCTCGGGGCTCATCAGCCCGGCGTGGTTGTCCTTGTGGCCCGCGAAGGGCAGGCCGAAGCCCTTGATCGTGTAGGCGATGAAGCAGGTCGGCAGGTCGCTCGCCTCGGCCTCGCGGAACCCCTCGAGCACCGCCTCCATGTCGTGGCCGGCGAGGTTGGTCATCAGCGCGTGGAGCCGGGCGTCGTCGTGGCTGTCGAGGATCGCGCGGATCCCGGCGAAGCCGCCGAGGTCGGCCTCCAGCCGCGCGCGCCACCCCGCCTTGTAGGTGAGCGCGGAATAGAGCGTGTTCGGGCAGTCGTCGATCCAGGCGCGCAGCCGCTCGCCGTCGGGCCCCGCGAAGGCCTCCTGCAGCAGCTTGCCGTACTTGAGCGTGATGACGCGCCAGCCGAGCGAGTCGAACACGCCGATGATGCGCTGGAAGAGCCGGTCGGAGACGACGCTGTCGAGGCTCTGGCGGTTGTAGTCGATGATCCACCAGAGGTTCCGGACGTCGTGCTTCCAGCCCTCGAGCATCGCCTCGAAGATGTTGCCCTCGTCGAACTCCGCGTCGCCGACCAGCGCGACCATGCGGCCCGTCGGCTGGTCGCCCGCGAGGCCCTTGAAGTGCACGTAGTCCTGCACCATCGACGCGAAGAGCGTCTCGGCCACGCCGAGGCCGACCGAGCCGGTCGAGAAGTCGACGTCGTCGACGTCCTTCGTGCGCGAGGGATAGGACTGCGCGCCGCCCAGGCCGCGGAAGTTCTCGAGCTTCGCGCGGCTCTGGTGGCCCAGCAGGTACTGGATCGCATGGAACACGGGCGAGGCGTGCGGCTTCACCGCGACGCGGTCCTGCGGCCGCAGGACGTGGAAGTAGAGCGCGGTCATGAGCGTCACCAGCGACGCCGAGGACGCCTGGTGACCGCCGACCTTGAGGCCGTCGCGCTTCGGGCGGAGGTGGTTGGCGTTGTGGATGGTCCAGGACGACAGCCAGAGGACCTTGCGCGCGAGCGCGCGCAGCATCCCGAGGCGCGAGGCGTCGACCACGGCATCCCCCTGCGCGTGCGTCGTCCCAACCGGCACGTGGTCCATGGCTTCCCTCCCGTCGTCGTTCCTTCGGCAGGACACTAGGCGGGGGGAAGGCGGAAGGTCTTTGCGATCCGCCCCCGGGAACGCCTAGTCTGGGCAATATCCTTCCCTTGAATGGCGCGAAATGGAAAGAAACACCCCCGTCCTCGACGAGATCGACCGGCGCATCCTGGTCGAGCTGCAACGCGACGGCCGCCTGACGAACCACGACCTCGCCGGGCGCATCGGCGTCTCGGCATCGCCGTGCTGGCGGCGCGTGCGCGCGCTGGAGGAGGCCGGCGTCATCAAGGGCTACGCCGCGCTGGTCGATCCCGCCGCGCTGGGCCTCAATGTCAGCGTCTTCACGCAGGTGAGCCTGGAGCGCCAGGAGAAGAAGGCGCTGCAGGTCTTCGAGGCCGCGGTCGGCGAATGGCCGGAGATCATGGAGTGCTACCTGATGACCGGCGACGCGGACTACCTGCTGCGCGTGGTCGTTCCCGACCTCGCCGCCTACGAGCGCTTCCTGATGGCGCGCCTCACGCGCATCCGCGGCATCGCCTCCATAAAGTCGAGCTTCGCGCTGCGCAGCGTGAAGTACCGCACCGACCTGCCGATCGCCTGACGGGTCACGCCGCGAGGCGGAGGTAGGAGCGCGGCACGGGGTGCGGCGCGCGCGCCACCGCGACCTCGCGCAGGAGCGTGGAGAGCTCCGGCCTGCGCCCCGCGCGGCGCGCCGCGTCGGCCATGACCTGCCAGAGCAGGTCGCGCTGCGCATGGCTGCCGCCGAGGCGCGGGATCTCGTGGCGCAGCGCGAAGAGCGCGTCGAGCGCCGCCGCGAACTCGCAACGCCGATGCGCGCGCACGCATAGCGCGGCCGGGATGGCAACGCGCGCGACCACGCCGGCCTCCTCGGCGGCCGACGCGGCGCCATGCGCGCGCATGGCGTCGAGCAGGCGCTCGCAGGCGTCCCACCGCCCCGCGGCGGCGAGCGCCATCATCCAGTGCGGAAGCGTGAAGGCCACGAGATGGTCGCCGATGCGCGCTTCCGCGTGGTCGGCGAGCTCGCCCCAGCGATCGCCCGGGTCGACGCCCGCGAGCTCGAGGCGCAGCAGCAGCGAGGCCGCGTTCTGCACGTCGATGTAGAGGTCGGGCTGCCCCTGCACGAGCGGCGAGGACAGGTCGCGCACCGCCGCGTCGTACCAGCGCAGCACCTCCCCGCCCCCGGCGCCCAGTTCCATCATCGACAGCGCCCGATGCCAAGCGAGGTGGAAGCGGAAATTGGTCGCCCCCGCGAGATGCGGCGCGGCGCGCCCGGCCAGCGCGTCGCCCTCGCCATGCCGCGCCGCCATCTCCAGCACATGGGCGAGCGCGTGCACCGACCAGAGGTCGGCTGGCTCCTCGTCGAGCGCGGCGCGCGCGGCGATCTCGGCCGCGCCGAGGTCGCCCGTCTCCTCGCAGGCGAAGCCATGCATGCCGAGCACCCAGCCGCGGCCAGGCACGCCCGGCCCCCAGGCCGGCAGCACGCGCTCGACGGAGGCGCGCATGCCCGCCGGGTCGGCGGCCGACCAGAAATAGGCGAAATGCGCCAGCCGCAGCGCCAGCAGGTCGCGCGGATGCTCGCGCAGGATCGCCTCCCATGCGGCGATCGCCTGCGACATGCGGCCGGCGCGCCAGCCCCGCAGCGCCTCGAGATGCAGGCGCTCGCGCGGCGTCGCGCGTGCCTCGCGGCGCGTGGCCGCGGCGATCGCGCGGTCGACGCCGTCCAGCGCGGCGACGTTGGAGAGCAGCATGGACATCGAGCCGCGCAGCACATGCGCCAGCACGCAGTCCGGGTCCGCGGCCAGCGCCGACTTCGCATGCAGCGCCATGTCGGCGCGGAAGCCGAGCAGCGAGCCGCGCGCGGCGTCGAGTGCATCGACGCAGGCGCGCGACGAGGTGGAGACGTCGAGGCCGAGCGCGTCGCGCATGCGCGATCCCATTCCTTCAGCCCCGAGCCGCGCCGAAGGCGAGGACGCAGAGCCGCTCGAGGTCCGGCAGGAAGTCGAGGCCGCTCGCCCCGAGCTCGGCGGGCGCCAGCCAGCGCAGCGCGTCCACCTCGTCCGACAATTCGCCATCGCCCGAGACCCAGTCGCAGACCACCGGCACCAGCAGCCAGTGCGAGCGGATGCGCCCGGCCTCGTCGGGACGGATGATGTCGAGCACGGGCAGCGAATGCAGCGGCGCGACGTCGACCGACGTCTCTTCCGCGAGCTCTCGGCGCGCCGCCTCGAACACCGTCTCGCCGAGTTCCTGCACGCCACCCGGGAAGCCCCAGCGCCCCGCGCTCGGCGGCTTCGCGCGCTGCACGACGAGGACGCGGCCCTCGCGCCGGACGATGCCGAGGACGCCCACGATCGGATGGTCGGGATATTCGCGCTTCATCGCCTGCGCCTCCTCGCGCCCTCGTGCGGCCCGGCGCGCATGCCGGGTTCCTCGCCGCGCCGCAGCCTCGCAAGCAGCCTCGGATAGGCGCGCGGCAGGTCCGACGCGACGAGGCCGGCGCCGCGGGCCGCGCCAGCCGCGCCATGCAGCCAGGCCCCGGCCGCGGCGGCCTCGAAGGGCGGCATGCCCTGCGCCAGCAGCCCCGCGATCGTGCCCGCGAGCACGTCGCCTGAGCCGGCCGTCGCGAGGTCGGGCGGCGCGTTGTCGTTGATCGCCGCGCGCCCGTCCGGATGCGCGACCACCGTGTCGGCGCCCTTGAGCAGGACCACCGCGCCGCTCGCCGCCGCGGCGGCGCGCGCGCGCGACAGCTTGTCGCCGCCTCCGCCGAAGAGCCGCGCGTACTCGCCCTCGTGCGGCGTCATGACGACCGGGCCGGCGATCGCGGCGAAGAGGTCGCGCGGCGCGCCAGCGAAGGAGGTCAGCGCGTCCGCGTCGAGCACGCAGGCCCGCCGCGTCGCCAGCGCCTCGAGGACGCGCGCGCGCGTCGCGGCGCCGACGCCGTTCCCGGGCCCGGCGAGGAGCGCATTGCGCCGCGCATCCGCCAGCAACGGCGCGAGCGCGTCCCCTGGGCCGAGCGCCTCGACCATCGTCTCGGCATGCGCGCTCGCACGGTAGGACGCGAGCGCGGCAGCAGGCGCGGCGATCGTCGCGAGGCCCGCACCGGCGCGCAGCGCCGCCATCGCGGCGAGCCGCGCGGCGCCCCCCAGCGCCTCGCCGCCGACCACGAGCACGTGGCCGCGCGAGAACTTGTGCCCATCCATAGCCGGCCGCGGCAGCAAGTCGCCCCAGAGGGCGGGCTCGTTGCGGAAGCAGAGCGGGCCGATGGCGGCCAAGACATCGTCGGGCATGCCGATCCGCGCCAGCACGGTCTCGCCGCAGAGCGCGCGGCCCGGCATCAGCAGGTGCCCCGGCTTGCGGCGGAAGAAGGTGACGCTGGCCGCGGCGCGCGCGGCGGCCCCGCGCACGGAGCCCGTGTCGCCATCGACGCCGGACGGCACGTCCACCGCGACGATGGGGATCCCGCTCGCTGCCATCGCCTCGACCAGCGCGCGCGCCTCGCCCGCGAGGTCGCGCGAGAGCCCGGCACCGAACAGCGCGTCGACGAGGAGGTCGGCGCCCGCGAGCGCGGCCGGGCCGGCTGCCTCGACGGGCCCGCGCCAGGATGCCGCGGCCCGCGCCGCCGGCCCCTCGCCCGGCGTCGCGCCGCCAAGCGCCGCGACTCGCACCGCGCGGCCGCGCGCCGCGAGTTCGCGCGCCGCGACATAGCCGTCGCCGCCATTGTTCCCCGGGCCGCAGAGCACGAGGATGCGGCCGCGCGGGAAGCGTGCGGCGACCACCGTCGCGACGGCGACGCCGGCAGCCTCCATCAGCGCGTCGACGGCGCGGCCGGACTCGACCGCGAGCGCGTCGGCGCGCGCCATCTCGGCGTTGGCGAGCAGGCAGCATCCGAGCGGCCCGCCCGCGCGCGAGGACTGCATGCACGCCTCCCCCTGGGCGCGCGAAATCTGCCACATTCGTCCCGCACTGTCCCCGCGCATGCGACGCAGACATCTCCTCGCCACCGCGCTCCTCGCCTCGACCGGCCTCGCCGCGCCGCGCGCCGCGCGCGCCGAGGAGGATGCGGTCGACCTCCAGCTCGTCCTGGCCGTCGACTCCTCGTCCTCGGTGTCGATGGACGAGTACTACCTGCAGCTCGAGGGCTACGCGCGCGCCTTCGCCAACCCGCTCCTCTGGGAGGCCATCGGCGCGCTGCCGCTGGGCAGGATCGCGGTCGCGCTCTTCGAGTGGTCGGGCCCGGGCCAGCAGGTGCTGAACTTCGAGTGGCGGATCCTCGACGGCGCGGAGTCCACGCGCAGGTTCGCCGAGGAACTCGCCCTCGCGCCGCGCCTCGTGATCGGCGGCGAGACCGCGATCGGCGACGCGCTCGCCTTCGCCGCCGCGCTGCTCGAGGCCGCGCCGGGCGGGCCCGCGCGCATGGTGGTCGACGTTTCCGGCGACGGCTCGAGCAATCGCGGCCTGCCGGTTTCGGTGGCGCGCGCCGCGCTCCTCGCGCGCGGCGTCGTGGTCAACGGCCTCGCGGTCACCAACCAGGAGGAAGGGCTGGAGTCCTATTACGCGCGCGAGGTGATCGGCGGGCCGGGGAGCTTCGTGCTGGCGGCGGGCGACTACGACGACTTCCGCGACGTGATCCTGCGCAAGCTGCTGCGCGAGATCGGGCCGGTCGCCGAGGCCGGCCCCGCGGCGCGAATCCGTTGAGGGGGCGCGGGCCCGGCGCGCTAGCATCGCGCGCGAAACGGAGCCCGCAGATTCGCAATCTCCCCTTCCGCTCCGGCCTGCGCGCGAGCCACGCGATCTTCCTGCTCGGGGTGGCCTTCCTCGCGGCCGTGGCGGTCGCGCTGCTGCTGGACCTCGACGACCTGCGGCGCAACGAGGCGGCGCGCGCCGCCGAGCGCGGCGCCGAGGCCGCGCGCGCGGCGGAGGCGCATGCCGCCCGCGCCCTCGACGCGGCGGCGGCGGCGCTGGAGCGCGCGCGCGACCATTCCGCCTGGCCCGCCGCGGCGCGGCGCGGAGACGATGCGGCGCTGCGCGACGCGGCGCAGCGCATCCTCCGCGCGACGCCCGAGGCGCGCCTCGTCCTGCTCGACGCCCAGGACCGCGCGCGCCAGGTCCATCCGCCCGGCCCGCCTCCGGCCGCGCGCGACCTCGCGCGCCTGCCTGGCCTCGACGAGCACAGGCGCGGCGCGCCCGGGCCCCTGCTCGCGACGGCGACGGCCGGGGCGGCCGAGCCGCTGGTCCTCGCCACCGCGCGGCTCGAGGACGAGCGCGGCCGCCATGCCGGCATGGCGGCGATCCTGCTGCCAGCGCGCGCGCTCCTTCCCCGCGACATCCCGTCGTCGATCGGGATCGACATCCACCTCGCCGACGGCACGCGCCTCGCCTCGTCCCATGCCGCCGCCGCTCCCCAGGACGACGCGGGCAGGCAGCGCGTCGCGCTGATGATCCGCGCGGCCGCGGACGAGGACACGCTCGACGCCGCGGGCGACGGCGACCGCGAGCGGATCCTGCGCATCCGCCCGGTGGCGGGCTGGCCAGCCGCGATCCTCGCCTCGACGCAGACCGCGTCGCTGCGGGGCGCATGGATGGCGCGCGCCCTGCGCCACGGCCTGCTTTTCCTGGGGCTTGCGGCCTTCACCGGCGCTCTGGTCGCGTTCCTCTCGAGGCAGGTCGATCGCCACCGCGAGACGGAGCGGCGCCTGCGCGAGGCGGTCGACAACGTCACGCAGGCCTTCGCGATCTTCGACGCGGAGGACCTCATCGTCCTCTGCACCCGCGGCTATGCCGAGCTCTTCGCGGGGGATGACGACCCCGCCGCGCTCGCCGGCATGACCCACGCCGAGGTCGTCGCGCGCTCGATCGCGCGCGGCGAGCTCCCCGAGGACGGGATGGACGCCGAGGCCTGGGCGCGGACATGCGCCGAGCGGCACGCCACGCCTCCCGCCGAGCCGTGGGTGCGCCGGCTCGCGGGCGGTCGCTACGTGCTGCTGAGCGAGCGGCGCCTGCCCGATGGCGGCACGGTCGCGGTCGGCACGGACATCACGGAGATCAAGAGGCGCGAGCAGCTGCTGGAGGCCGCGCGGCGCGACGCCGAGCTGGCCAGCCACTCGAAGTCGCGATTCCTCGCCTCGATGAGCCACGAGCTGCGCACGCCCCTCAACGCGATCCTCGGCTTCTCGGAGATCATCCGCGACCAGAGCTTCGGGCGCTCGGCCGTCGAGCGCTACACCGACTACGCGGCGGACATCCATCGCTCGGGCACGCACCTGCTGCAGCTGATCAGCGACCTGCTCGACACGTCGAAGATCGAGGCCGGCAGCTACACGCTGATCGAGGAGACGGTCGATCCCGTCGCGGTGGTCGAGGACGCGGCCGCGATGCTGCGCGATCGCGCGCGCAACGCCGGCATCAGGCTGAGGCTGCACGCGGACAAGGACGTGCCGCTGGTCCGCGCCGACGCGCGCGCGCTGCGCCAGGTCGTCATCAACCTCCTCGCCAACGCGCTGAAGTTCACCGCCAAGGGCGGGCGCGCCGAGGTGCAGTGCGGCCTCGACGAGCAGGGGTGGCTGGCGATCGCCGTCGGCGACACGGGCGCCGGCATCCCCGAGGACATGCTGCCGCGCCTCTTCCAGCCCTTCTCGCAGGCGCATTCGCACCTCGTGCGCTCCAAGGAGGGCGCGGGCCTCGGCCTCGCCATCTCGCGCGGCCTGGTCGAGCTCCATGGCGGCACGATCGGCATCGAGAGCATAGAGGGCGAGGGCACCGTCGTGACGCTGCGACTGCCGCCGGAGCGCCTCGTCGCGCGCGCGCCCGCGGCGAGCTGATCGCCTCGCCCGCGCTCAGGCCAGCATCGCGTCGCGCATCAGCGTGGCGTTGTGGCGCATCATCGCCTGGTAGGTGGCGGCGGGGCCGCCCGCGGCGGAGAGCGCGTCCGAGTAGAGCCGCCCCCCGACCCG
>VGDA01000015.1 GCA_016869915.1 Alphaproteobacteria bacterium | reverse complement strand
GTAAGCTACACAGCATAGCGAAATAAGTCAATAAAAACCAATTAAAACAATGAGTCACGCATAGCCGCGGGTGTACTCAAAATCTGCTGTCCGCGAGGACGTGCTGGTTCAAGTCCGGCGTGGGGCACCAGGCGGCGCGCCATGCGCTTGCGCGGCATCGGCGCGGACCCCATGGTGGCGCCCCGCGCGGCGCCGTCCGCCGCGCGCGACCTGCCAGGGAGAGCGCGCATGCCCGTCATCGGTGGCATCGACCATGTCGTGATCATCGTGCGCGACCTCGACGCGGCGCGACTGCGCATCGGGCGCCTCGGCTTCGCGCCGACGCCGCGCGGCGGGCACCCGGTGCTCGGCACCGGCAACCACACGGTGATGTTCCGCGAGCCCACCTATTTCGAGACGATGGGGATCGAGCGGCCCGGCCCGCATACCGCGCGCTACGCCGAGTTCCTTGCGCGGCGCGAAGGCATCGGCGCGCTGGCGCTGAAGACCGACGACGCGCGGCGCGTGCATGCCGAGCATGGCGGCGCGCCGCTGCATGCCTCGCCGGTGGTGGATTTCGCGCGGCCCGTCGACCTGCCGTCGGGTCGCGTCGAGGCGCGCTTCACGCTGTCGCAGTTCGATGCGGCGGCGACGCCCGGCGTCTCCGCCTTCGCGTGCCAGCACCACACGCCGGGCGTCGTGTGGCGGCAGGACATGCTCGACCATCCCAACGGCGCGGTCGGCCTCGCCTTCGCGACGATCGTCGTCGAGGACCCGCGCGCCGCCGCGGCGGCCTACGCTTGGCTCTGGCCCGGCCCGGCCCGCCACGAGGACGGCCTCTGCGAGATCGACACGGGGACGTGCCCGCTGCGCCTGGTCTCGCCCGCGCGCTTCGCGGCGGAGAACCCCGGGGATCCGCTGCTGGCGCAGTCCGCGCCGTTCTGCGCGGAGATCGGCGTGCGCGTGCGCGACCGCGACGCGGCCGCCGCGCTGCTCGCCGGCGCGGGCGTGGCGCATCGGCGCGCCACCGACGGTTGCGTCGCGCTCCCGTCGAGCGAGGGCTGCGGGGCGATCTTCAAGTTTTGCTGAGGCATGTCCACAGGACTTGCCGGCTTGCCAATGCCTGACGACGCGATGCTATGGTCTCAGCCCGGTCAACGGAAACTTCCACAAGGAGTGTCCCAATGAAGCGCTTGCTCTCCGCCCTCGTCGCCTCCGCGGCGGTCGCGCTCGGCGCCGCCGAGGCGATGGCGCAGAACTACCGCTGGAAGATGGTCGTCATCTCCAACGAGAATTCCGTCTACACGACGGTCTTCGCCAAGCCCTACGCGGACAAGGTCGCCGAACTCACCAACGGCCGCGTTCAGATCGAGGTCGTGCCCTCGGGCGTGATCGCGCCGCCCTTCCAGGAATACGCCGCGGTGAGCGACGGGCTCGCGGACCTCGCCAACGTGCCCTCGATCTACATCTACAACCGCGACCCGACGAACGGGATCCTCGCGCTGCCCGGCGGCATGCCGCCGGTCGCGCTTCTGCAGTGGCTCTACGAGGGCGGCGGCCAGGACCTGTGGAAGCAGTACCGCCGCGACTCCCTCAAGATGCACTCGATCATCGCCGGCGTCGGGCCGACCGAGATCGTCCACGCGCACAAGCCGATCCGGACCGCCGACGACCTCAAGGGCGTCAAGTTCCGCACCGCCGGCATGTGGGCGAGCATCCTCAAGGACAAGTTCGGCGCCGCCCCCACGGTCGCGCCGGTCGGCGAGATCTACACCCAGCTCGAGCGCAAGGTGCTCGACGCCGCCGAGTTCTCGACGCCGTCGGAGAACCTGATCCTCGGCCTGCAGCGCGCCGCCAAGTACATCATGGTGCCCGGCAGCCACGTCACCAGCTTCCCCTTCGAGACCGTGATGAAGCAGGAGCGCTTCGACGCGCTGCCGGCCGACATCAAGAGGGCGATGGAGACGGCAGGTCGCCTCGTGAGCTTCGAGTCGCTCCTGAAGTGGCAGGCGCTGGACATGAAGGCGATGGAGACGCTGCGCGCCGGCGGCAACGAGATCGTCGAGTATTCGCCCGAGCTGCAGAAGGCGATCCGCGACCGCACGCGCGAGTGGGTCTACGAGGAGGTCAAGCGCCAGGAGGAGAAGAAGAACCCCTGGCTCAAGCGCCTCGCGGATTCCTACTACGGCTACCTCGACTACTGGGACAAGACCTCGGTCTTCATCGCCAAGTGACCTGAAAGGACGACCGGCCGGGGGCGCTATGCCCGCCGGCCGGTCCGCTTCGCCGCATGATCGACCGCGTCGCCACGGCCATCGACCGCATCTCCGGGCTGCTCTGCTGGATCGCCATCGCCGCCTTGCTCGGGCTGATCGCGGTGACGCTCTTCGAGGTCTTCGTGCGCTACGCGCTCAACGCGCCGACCCTTTGGAGCTCCGACATCGGCTACATGCTCAACGGCGCGCTCTTCCTCCTGGCGACCGCCTACACGCTGCGCACGGGAGGGCATATCCGCGTCGACTTCTTCTCCGCGCGCTTCCGGCCGCGCACGCAGGACGCGATCAACGCGACCTTCTTCGCTGTGGTCCTGCTGCCGGCCCTGGCCTGGCTCTCCTGGGTCGCGGCCCGGCGAGCGTGGCGCGCCTTCGAGAGCGGCGAGCTCGACCCGATGAGCTCCTGGGCCCCGCTGATCTGGCCCTTCTACCTCGTGCTCGCCACCGGCTTCGTCTCCTTCGCCCTCCAGGTCCTCGCCGAGACGATCCGGCACGCGCGCGGCACCTCGACGCTCATCCGACGGGATTGACGACGCCATGAGCGCCTTCGCCGCCTACGCGCCGGCCCTGATGTTCCCGGCGCTCTTCGCGCTGGTCTTCATGGGCGTCCCCGTCGCCGCCGCGCTGATCGGCATCGCCTTCGCCTTCGGCTTCTGGGCCAGCGGCGACCTGATCGGCCTGCAGCTCTTCCGCTTCACATGGTCGGTGACGTCGAACTACATCCTCGTCGCGATCCCGCTCTTCGTCTTCATGGGCTCGATGCTGGAACGCTCGGGCATCGCGGAGAAGCTCTTCGAGGCGATGCGCGTGTGGCTGGGCCGGTTCCGCGGCGGGCTCGCGCTGGCGACGATCACGATGTGCGCGATCTTCGCCGCGGGCACGGGGATCGTCGGCGCGGTCGAGGTGCTGGTCGGGCTCATGGCGATGCCCGCGATGCTCAAGTACCGCTACCACCCGGCGCTGATCTCCGGGACGATCTGCGCCGGCGGCTCGCTGGGCACGATGATCCCGCCCTCGATCGTCGTCGTCATCTACGCCGCGCAGGCACGCATCCCGATCGGCGACCTCCTCGTCGGCGTGCTGGTGCCCGGCGGAATCATGGTGGCGCTGTTCCTCGGGTACATCATCCTGCACACGCAGATCCGGCCGCAGGACGGCCCGCCGGTCCCGGACGACGAGATCGCCATGACGACGGCGCAGAAGCTGAAGCTGCTCGCGACGGCCCTCGTGCCGGCGACGCTCCTGATCCTGTCCGTCGTGGGCTCGATCACCGCCGGCATCGCCTCGCCGACCGAGGCGGCGGGCGTCGGCGCGCTCGGCACGATCCTGCTGACGATGCTCTACGGGCGCTTCACCTGGAAGCTGCTCTTCGACGCGTTGCGCACCACGCTGACGATCAACGCGATGATCATGATGATCGTGCTCGGCGGCACGATGTTCACCTCGATCTTCCTGACCACCGGCGGCGCGCGCATGGTCAACGGCCTGGTCGACATGTGGTCGCTCGGCGCGGCGGGCGTGACGGCGCTCTACCTGTTCCTCATCTTCCTCGGCGGCTTCATCCTCGACTGGGTGTCGATCGTGCTGGTGACGGCGCCGATCTTCGAGCCGCTGCTCAACAAGTTCGGCGTCGACAAGCTCTGGGTCGGCGTGATGGCCGTGGTGGTCATCCAGACCTCGTACCTGACCCCGCCGATGGCGCCCTCGATCTTCTACCTGCGCGGGATCGCGCCGCCCGAGGTGACGTACAGGGACATGTATCTCGGCATCGTGCCCTTCGTGGCGTGCCAGGTCCTGACCCTGCTCGTCGTGCTGGCGATGCCGTGGACGGCCACCTGGCTGCCGACGGTCACCCGCGCCTTCTGACACCAGCGAACCCGGGGAGCGGGCCATGAAAGCCGTCGTCTACAGGGCCCATGGCGGGCCGGAGAACATCGCCCTCGCCACGCTCGACGATCCCATCCCGCCGCCGGGCGACGTGCTGGTGCGCGTGCGCGCCGTCGCGCTCAACGGCTTCGACCCGATGATCCTCGCCGGCATCCCCGGCCTGAAGACGCCGATGCCGCACGTGCCGGGCGGCGACATCGCGGGCGAGGTCGCGGGCTTCGGCGAGGGCGCCGAGGGCGGCCTCTGGAAGAAGGGCCAGCGCGTGCTGGTCAACCCCTACATCGTCGGCCGCGGCATGATGGGCGAGACCGCGCGCGGCGGCGCCTGCGAGCTGGTGAGCGTCCCGTCGACGCACCTGCTGCGCGTCCCCGACGAGGTCTCCTTCGAGGAGGCCGCGGCGCTGCCCGTGGCCTACGGCACGGCGCTGCGCATGATGGTGACGCGCGGGCGCGTGCGCCGCGGCGAGAGCGTGCTGGTGCTCGGCGCGACCGGCGGCGTCGGCACGTGCTGCGTGCAGCTCGCCAAGCTGCTGGGCTGCCGCGTCGTCGCGGTGACGTCCTCCGCCGCGAAGGCCGAGAAGCTGCGCGGCATCGGCGCGGACGACGTGATCGTCTCGGCCGGGGGCGACTGGGCGAAGCAGGCCGTCGAGCGCTACGGCAAGCCGCGCGTCCATGGCGAGAGCGGCGGCGTCGACGTGGTCGTCAACTTCGTCGGCGGCGAGGACTGGACCAGGGCCTATCGCGTGCTCAAGCGCGGCGGGCGCATGCTGACCTGTGGCGCGACCAACGGCTACGCGCCGCCCGAGGACATCCGCTACCTATGGTCCTTCGAGTACGAGATCGTCGGCTCCAACGGCTGGTCGATGGAGGACCTCGGCACGCTGCTCGCGATGGCGAGCGACGGGCGCATGAAGCCGATCATCGACTCGGTGCGGCCGCTCGAGCGCTTCGTGGAGAGCTACTCCGACCTCGTCGAGCGGCGCGTCTTCGGCAAGGCCGTGCTCACCACCTGACGCCGACGCGCGGCTTCAGAGCAGCAGCCGGCCGCCATCGACGAAGAGCGTCTGCCCCGTCGTCATCGCCGAGGCGTCGGAGGCCAGCAGCATGAACGGGCCGACGAGCTCGTCGGTCGTCGCCCATCGCCCCTGCGGTATCTGCGCGATCACCTGCGCGCGGCGCGCGGGATCGTCCCAGCTCGGCCGCGACAGGTCCGTCAGCACCTGCGCCGGGCCGATCGCGTTGGCCGTGACGCCGGTGCCCGCCCATTCCAGCGCCATGCCGCGCGTCAGCATCTCGAGCGCCGCCTTGGAGATGGCGTAGGCGTTGAGGTTCCGGCAGGGCACGCGGGCATAGACCGAGGAGACGTTGACCACGCGGCCCCAGCGCCGCGCGATCATCCCCGGCACGACGGCCTGGGCTGTGGCCGCGCAGGCGACGACGTTTATCGCGAGCAGGCGATGGAAGGCCGCGAGGTCGAGCGCGAGCACCTCTCCGCGCACGGCGGAGCCCGCGTTGTTCACGAGCACGTCGATGCCGCCGAATTCCGTCTCCGCCGCGGCGATCGCGGCGGCGAAGGCCGCGGGGTCGGCGGCATCGGCGGCGTGGCAGGAAACGCGGCCGCCATGCGCCGCGAGCTCGGCGGCGACCGGCTCCAGCTTCGCGACGCTGGTGGCGAAGAGCGCGACGTCCGCGCCCGCGCGCGCCGACGCCTCGGCGAGCGCGCGCCCGATGCCGCGGCTGGCGCCGGTGACGAGCACGCGCCTGCCGGCGAGCCAGCCCGCCCAGCGGCCCCAGTCCACCGGGGCCTCCGGCGCGACGCGCCCCGCGGTCATGGCGTGGCCGTCAGGTAGACGCCGCGGCCGGATGCGATCAGCGTGCCGTCGGCGCGATGGATCGTCGCCTCCGCCGTCGCCAGCGTGCGCCCCATGCGGATGATCCGGCCGCGCCCGACCAGCGCCTCGCCGGAGAGCGCGGCGCGGTGGTAGTCGACGCGCATGTCGACCGTCGGCACGCCGCGGCCGAGCTTGGCCGCGACGGCGAAGTCGGCCGTCAGGTCGATCAGCGCCGCGAGGATGCCGCCATGCGTGTAGCCGATCGCCGGGTCGGCGACGAACTCCTCGCGCCACGGCATCGCGATCTCGACGCCATCCTCGTCCAGCGAGGAAAGGCGCAGGCCGAGCCAGCGGTGGAAGGGCGCGGCGAGGAGGATGGCCTCGAGGGCGGCGGCGTCTACGGCATTGGCTGGCATGGATCCCGTCCGTGGCAAGCGACGGCAGCCAGACTACAATCCCCGGCGCTGGCTTGTACCATCGGCCGCGCAGCGCAGCAGGAGGACAGTGATGCCCCAGTTCATGATCGTCGCCCATGACGGCTCCGACGCCGACGCCCCCGCCCGCAGGCTCGCGGCGCGGCCAGCGCATTTCGAGGGGATCAAGGACCTCGTCGCGAAGGGCAACCTCGTCTGCGGCGGCGCCCGGCTCGACGACGAGGGCCGCATGGTCGGCTCCTTCGCCATCTGCGACTTCCCCTCGCGCGCCGATCTGGACGCCTGGCTGGCGCGGGACGCCTACGCGAAGCAGGGCGTCTGGAAGCGCATCGACGTGACGCCGATCCGCATCGCCGTGCGCGACGCCCGCATCATGCCCTGACCGGGACAGGCGCGGTCGCGCGCCCTATCATCGTTCGAGGCAAGGCAACCAAGGGAGGCAGGGGTGAGGATCGCGGTGCTCGGGGGCGGGATCGTGGGGGTTACGTCGGCCTATGCGCTCGCGCAGGACGGGCACGAGGTCGTGGTCGTGGATCGCCAGCCGCTTGCGGCGAACGAGACCAGCTTCTCGAACGCGGGCATGGTCGCGCCGGGCCACGCCTATACCTGGGCGAGCCCGCGCGCGCCGAAGATCCTCCTGAAGTCGCTCTGGCGCGACGACACCTCGCTGCGCTTCCGCTTCTCCACCGACCCGCGGCTCTACGCGTGGTCGCTGCGCTTCCTGCGCGAGTGCAACGCGGCCTCCGCCGCGCGCAACACCGCGAACAAGCTGCGGCTGTGCCTGTTCTCGCAGGCGCAGCTGCAGGAGACCGTCTCGCGCACCGGCATCGAGTTCGATCGCGTCACGGGCGGCGCGGTCTATCTCTACCGCGACCCCGCGCTGTTCGAGGCCGGCGTGCGCAACACGCGGGTGCTCACCGACCTCGGGCTCGAGCTGCGCGCGCTCGACCCGCAGCGCGCGGCGGAGGTCGAGCCCGCGCTCGACTCCGTGAAGGGGCAGCTCGCGGGCGCGATCTACTCGCCGAGCGACGAGTCCGGCGACTGCCACGTCTTCGCGAACAAGCTCGCGGCGATCGCCGCGGGAATGGGCGTCGAGTTCCGCTGGAGCACGACGATCCTGCGCATCGAGGCGTCGGGCGACCGCATCGAGAAGGTATTGACCGACAAGGGCGAGGTGGCGGCCGACGCCTATGTCATGGCGCTCGGCAGCTACGCGCCGATCGAGGCGCGCAAGCTCGGCGTCAACCTGCCGATCTACCCGGTGAAGGGCTACGCGCTGACGCTGGACGTCGAGGGGCGCAACGGCGCGCCGATGCTCTCCGGCGTCGACGAGCAGAACCTCGTCGCCTGGTCTCGCCTCGGCCGGCGCCTGCGCCTGACCGCGACGGCCGAGTTCGCGGGCTACGACACCAGCCACGAGCCGTCCGACTTCGCGCACATGCTGAAGGTGGCGCGCCAGCTCTTCCCGGAGGCCGCGGACTTCGACCGGCCGTCCTACTGGGCCGGCCTGCGGCCGATGACCCCGAAGGGCACGCCGATCCTGGGACAGGCGCGCCACCGGAACCTCTGGTTCAACACCGGCCTCGGCCACATGGGCTGGACCATGAGCCACGGCACGGCGCGCGTCACCGCGGACATGATCGCCGGGCGCAAGCCGGAGGTCGACCTGAAGGGCCTGACCTTCGCCGACGCCTGAGCGCGCCGGTCAGAGCTCGAACAGCCGGCCCCAGCCCCTCACGGGATCGCGGTAGCCCGCGAGCCGCAGCGCGTGCCACGCCATCGCGTGGTTCGACGCGGTGGCTGGCTTGCCCGTCGCCTGCTCCAGCCGCTCGATGATGCCCGCGGCGCGGAAGCTCGAGCAGCTGATGAACACGCCGTCGACCTCCCTGGCGCGGCCGAGGCGGGTCGCCGCCTCGAGCAGCGTGTCGGGCGAGATCGTCGCGGCGACGAGGTCGTCGGGGTTGTTGAACGAGCCGAGCGCGGGCACCTCGATGCCGCGCGCCTCGACATGGGCGCGCATGCGGTCGTTGATCGCCTGCATGTAGGGCGTGAGCAGCGCCACGCGCCGCAGGCCGAGCGCCTTCAGCGCCTCGATGCCGGCCAGCATGGGCGAGGTGACCGGGATGCCCGGGCGGTGGCGATGCACCTCGCGCTCGACATGCTCGTCGCCGAGGACCATCGCGCCGGAGGTGCAGGCGAAGGCGACGGAATCGAGCCGCTCGTCGTTGGGCAGGATCAGGCGCGTGGCCGGCGCGATCTCCTCGCCGAGCGCGGCGAGCGTGTCGGGCGTGATCTGCGCGTCGTTCCATATGCGCGCGACGAAGAAGGCGACGCCGTCGATGGCGAGCATCTCGCGCCACTCCGCCTCCATCGTGTGGTCGGTGGCCAGCACGATCGCGCCGATCCGCGCGCGCGCGCCGGCGCCGCGATCCGTTCGGTACGGAAGGTTCTGCAGGTCGATTGCGAGGGGGTGATTGCCGTCCATGTCGTTCTCCTTGCCGTTCAGCCGCCGAGCTTCGCGTCGCCGATGACGTCGTGCATCATGCGCGCCACCAGCTTGCGGTCGATCTTGCCCGGCCCGTTGAGTGGCAGGGCGTCGACGAAATGGATGCGCCTGGGATGCGCGTAGGCCGGGCCGTTGGCCAGGCAGAAGGCCTTGAGCTCGTCCTCGCCCGCGTCGTGGCCCGCGGCGCGCACGACCATCGCCACCGGCACCTCGCCCTTGATGGCATGGGGGAAGGGCACGACGGACACCTCGGCTACCGCGGGGTGCTTGAGGAGGATGTTCTCCACCTCCAGCGGATACACGTTCTCGCCGCCGGAGTTGAACATGTCGTCGACGCGGCCGCGGAAGTAGTAGAAGCCCTCGGTGTCGAGGCTGAACAGGTCGCCGGTGCGCAGCCAGCCATCGACAAGGCGCTCGCGGTTGACCTCCGGCAGGTTGTAGTAGCCGGGCGTGACGCCGGGATTGCGGACCCAGAGCTCGCCATAGGAGGGGTCGTCGCGCCCGTCGGCGCCGACGAGCCTGCACTCGCCCTCGGGCCAGATCACGCCGCAGGAGCCGTGCGGCGCGCGCCGTCCGTCGAGCGGCGGGCCGATCATCACCGGGCCGCCCTCGGTGAGGCCGTAGCTCTCGCCCACCGGCACGCCGAAAGCTGCCTCGACCGCGTCGAGGAGCTCCTTGGGCGTCGGGGCCGAGCCGATCTTCAGGACCTTGAGCGCCGACCAGTCGAGGCTGGCGATGAGGTCCTTCTGCTGGAGCAGCAGCGTGAAGACCGCGGGCACGCCGCCCGCGACCGTGCATCGGTAGCCGGAGAGCACCTCGAGGAAGCGGCGCGGCTCGAAGCCCGGGAGGATGACGACCGAGCCGCCGCAATGGAGCAGCGGCTTGATCGCGCCCGCCATCGCGTTCTTGTGGAAGAGAGGCACGGCCGCGAGCGCGCGGTCGCCGGGCCCGGACGGCCAGTGCTTCTGCAGCGTGCGGATCCACCAGAGCTGGCCGGCATGGGTCAGCACCACGCCCTTCGGCCTGCCCGTCGAGCCGGAGGTGTAGGGCAGGAAGGACATGTGGCCCGGCGCCAGCGCCGGCGGCTCGAAGGCGGCAGGCGAGGCCTGGAGGGAGGATTCGTAGTCGCGCCATCCCGGGGGCGCGGCATCGAGCGCGAATCTCGCGCGCAGCTTCGCGGCATCGCACGCGGCGACGATGCGCGGGTTCGCTGCGGGGTCGACGACCGCGGCCACCGAGCCGGAATCCGCGAGCACGTAGGCGAGCGTGTCGGCGCCGAGCTTGGTGTTCATGGGCACGGGCACCACGCCGGCGCGCATCGCGCCGAACATGACCTCGACGAACTCGAAGCGGTTGCCGATCGCCATCGCCATGCGGTCCCCGGGACGCAGGCCGGCCGCGACGACCATGGCGGCGAAGCGGTCGAGTCGTTCCTCGAGCTCGCGATACGCCACCTCGCGCGGCGACGCGCGGCTGAGGTCGACAAGCGCTATGCGCGAGGGATGGGCGCGCGCCGCCTCGTGGCACCAGTATCCGAGATTGTCCGTACGCCGATCCGTCACGCCGCAACTCCCACCGCCCGCGAGGCCGCGAGCAAAGCAAAGGCGCCGCCCGCGCTCAAGGGCGACGCTCTCCGGCCGGTGCGCGCGCGACCACCACCTCGGGTCCCCCGGCGCCGGAGATCTCGCGCATCAGCTTGTTGCGGATCGCGAAGGCGAAGCTGTCGAAGTTCTCGGCGACCATCAGGAACGCGCCCGGGCCGCCGATCACCCTGTCGCGATAGTGCTGGTCGAGCGGCTCGCTCGGCATTCTGCGCCAGCCGCCCGGGCCCGGACGGTCGTTGATGATGGCGAGGCCGTTGATCGTGATGCCCATCGCGACCGCCTCGTCGCGCGCCTGCTGCACGGGGCGTCCGTTGTTGTTCACGCCGTCGCCCGAGACGTCGATCACGCGCCGCGCGCCGCGCAGGCCGCCGGCCCCGAACAGCGTGCGCGAGAAGTCGATCGCGCCGGAGATCGAGGTCCAGTTCGCGCTCGCCTTCTGCGTCGCGAGTATGCCGGCGGCGAAGCGCTCGGCGGCCTCGGGTCCGTCGACGATCGTCCAGGGCACGATGACCTTCTGGTGGTGCGCGCCGGCCCACTCGACCATGGTGACGGCGATCCGGCCGAGCGCGCCCCCGCGTATCGCGGAGGCGATGGCGGGGTGGGCGAAGGCGCCGGCATAGCCCTCGCGCTGCAGCTCGAGCTCCTCGTCGTCCATGCTGCGCGAGATGTCGATCGCGAGCACGAGCTCGAGGTCGACGTCGGCCGCCCGCGCGAAACCCGGGACGTGCGACGCGAGCAGGGCCGCGGCGAGCGTCGCTGCTATGAAACCGGGCCGGCGCATGGGCAGGCTCCCTTCGCCCGTCTAGTCGGGGCGCGCGATCCTAGCAGGTCCGCGGCGGGGCGCTCACCGCCTGCGCGGCGCCTGTTGCTGCGCGCGGGCCGCGATCTCGACGATGCCGTCGACGGCGCCGTCGGCGATCGCGCCCGCGATCTCCGGCCAGCCGCGCTGCAGCGCCGCCCCGGGGATCTCGTTGCGCTGGCGCAGCTGGCCGATCTCCTTGCCGTCGGTGCCGAAGACCTTCCAGAGGATGTCGAGCGCGACATGGTCGCGCGGCCGCTCGGCGAAGTCCACGCTGCCCGCGAGCACCACGTCCCGCTCGCCCGGCGCATCGGTGACCGTCATGCGTGCGCGCCGGAGCGCCCCCGCCATCGCCCGCTCGAGGATCGACGCCTGCGCCGCTGGGAGGCCGGCGATCCGCGCGACCGCCATCGCCGGCATGGGCGCCGCGGGTCCGCCGGCGGGGTTCAGCTGGGCGACCACCGTCTCGGCGATGCGCTGCAGCACGATGCGGCGGCGCGGGGCGCCTGGCGCGAGGTCGCGCTCGAGCACGTTCGCCTCGAACGTGCCGATGTCGCTCCCGTCCGGCCCGGAGAGCCATAGCACGATCACCGCGCCCGCGCCGGGCTTGCGCTCGAGGAAGCTCGAGAGCACGAGGCTGGACCGGCTCCCCGCGCCGTTATGCGCGATCACGTCGGCGTCGCGCAGCGCCTTGGCGAGGGCCGAGGCGAATTCCTGCGAGGCATCGTCGTCCTCGATGCCGGCAAGCGGCATGACGACGATGCCGGCCCTGTCGCCGAGCACGAGCAGCGGGTTCTCCACCGACTTGTCGTCGGGCTGGAAGGGCCGCGGCAGGTCCCCGCAGGCCGAGACGAGAAGCGCGACGAGGAAGGCGAGGATTGTCCTAGAGGACGGCACAGGCGAAGACCGTGAGCAGGACGGCTGCCAGGGCGATGATGAAGAGATGGGGCATCGCGCGCTCACTCCTCGACCAGTATCGCGGAGAGCTGGCGCCCGTAGTCGGGCTCGCCCCTCAGGCACGCGCGGCGGTAGCTGAAGAAGCGGCGGTTCTCCATGCGCGTGTCGTTCGGCAGAACCGCGACATCGGAGAGGCCGGCCGCAGCGAGCCGCGCCGCGGCGTAGCCCTTGAGGTCGAAGAGGTGTCGGCCCGGCGTCTCGGCGGGGAAGAAGAACGCGGAATTCGACGCGTCCTGCGCGAGGAAGGGTGCCGGGAATTCCGGCCCGACCTCGTAGGAGGTGCGGCCGATCGCCGGGCCGATGGCGGCGACGATGCGCCCCGGCGAGGCGCCCATCCGGCACATCGCCGCGACGGTCGCCTCCAGCACGCCGGAGAGCGCGCCGCGCCAGCCCGCATGGGCGGCGCCGACGACGCGCGCCTCGGCGTCAGCGAACAGCACGGGCGCGCAATCCGCGGTCAGGATGCCGAGCACGATCCCGGGAACCCGCGTGACCATCGCGTCGGCGCGCGGCGCGTCCCCGCGCCGCCATGGCGCAGCCACCTCGACGACGTCGGCGGAATGCACCTGCGACAGCGTCACGAGCTTCGCGGGATCGGCGTCGATGCGGCGCATCGCCCGCGCCCGGTTCTCCGCGACCGCCGCCGCGGCGTCGCGCGAACCGAAGCCGCAATTGCTGCTGGCGTAGATGCCCTGGCTGACGCCGCCATTGCGCGTGAAGAAGGCGTGGCGCACGCCCTCGATGCGGTTCAGCACTCCTGTGGTCAGCCTGGGCATGCGTGGTTCATCCCGATGGGGGCGTCGCGTCGAAGCCGGCCGGGACGGGCAGCCCCGGCGCGCCGATGGCCATCGCCTTGAACAGGCTGCCCATCTCCGCGTCGCCGATCAACCTCGCGCATGCGACCCGCAGCGCCTCGCGCTGGGCAGGCGTGGCGCCGCGGGCGAGGGCCGCGGCGCGCGCGTGCAGGCCGAGGCGGGAGAGGAAGGCTCCCTGCGGCACTGGCCCCCAGGCCTGCGCGCCTGCGCGCCGCGCGGCGCGTGCCATCGCCGCAAGGTCGACATGCACGGTGAGGTCGGTCTCGCCGGGCCATGACAGCGGGTCCGCGCTCTCGTGGCGGCGAAGGCCCTGCAGCGTGTCGCCGATGCCGCTCGCCATCGGCCCGTAGTCGATGAAGAGCGCCGCGCCGCCTTGGCGCGCGATCCGGTCGGCGATGGCGGCGACCATGCCGCGCGCGGCCTCGGGGACCTCGACCACGTCGCCCTCGCGCGGATCCTCCTGGCCGGGCTCGAGCGCGGGCGCGCCGATGGCCGGGCCGTGCCGGAAGGCGAAGCGGCCCGCTTCGTCGAGCCCGACCATGCGCTCGCGCCATGCGCCGTCGCGGAACACCAGCTGGCGCGCGGGCAGCGCGTCGAGGAACTCGTTTGCGATGAAGATCGCAGGCCCCGCCGGCAGCGTGTCGATGGAATCGTGCCAGGTCGCGGCGCGGCCAATGGCGCGGGCCTGCGCCGCGCGCAGCGCGGGGTTGACCTCGACGAGATGGATGTCGATGGCGCGGTGGAAGCCGGGCGCGGGCCGCGTGGTGGCGCGCAGCGCGTCCGCCATCAGCGTGCCGCGTCCCGGACCGAGCTCCACGAGGCGCAGCGGCGAGGGGCTGCCCGCGAGCCCCCAGGTCGCGGCGGCCCAGGCGCCCAGCAATTCGCCGAAGACCTGGCTGACCTCCGGCGCGGTGACGAAGTCGCCGGCGGCGCCGATCGGGACGGCGTCGCCGCGCGCGCCGGCGTAGTAGCCATGGCGCGGGTCGCCGAGGCAGGCGGCCATCCACGCATCGACGCCGATCGGGCCATGCGCGCGGATCCGCGCGGCGAGCCAGTCGGCGAGCGGCGCGTCCTCCCCCGGCGCGGGGACCGCGTTCATGCCCGGAGCGGCGGCGCGCGCCTCGCCCGCGCGACCAGCGCGACGCCCGCGGCCAGCATGGGAAGGCAGAGCAGCTGGCCCATCGTCGCGCCGGCGTGGAGGAAGCCCAGGTGCGCATCGGGCTCGCGGAAGAACTCGCAGGCGATGCGCGCCAGCGAATAGCCGACCAGGAAGGCGCCCGACAGCATGCCCGGGCGCAGGCGCGCGTCGCTGCGCCAGGCCAGCAGGGCGAGCACCGCGAAGAGCGCCGCGCCCTCGAGCGCCGCCTCATAGAGCTGGCTGGGATGGCGCGGCAGCTGGAGCGGGTCGGTGGGGAAGACCATCGCCCAGCCGACGTCGCTGGCGCGCCCATAGAGCTCGGCGTTGATGAAGTTCGCGATGCGCCCGAAGAACAGGCCGACCGGCGCCGCGAGCGCGACGACGTCGCCGAGCGCGAGCAGCGGCACGCCGCGCCGCCTCGCGAAGAGCAGCGTCGCGCCGATCACGCCGAGCATGCCGCCGTGGAAGGACATGCCGCCGCGCCACAGCGCGAGGATCTCGCCGGGGTTCGCCGCGTAGTAGCCCGGCTTGTAGAACAGGACGTAGCCGAGCCGCCCGCCGAGGATGATGCCAAGCGTCGCCCAGGACACGAAGTCGTCGACCTGCGCGCGCGCGACGAGGCGCGGCGGCGCGTCGGCGGCGCGCAGGGCGAGGCGCCAGCCGATGACGATGCCGGCGATGTAGGCGAGCGCGTACCAGCGCAGGGCGAAGGGCCCGACGCGCAGGATCTCGGGGTCGATGGCCGGGAAGGCCATCACCAGCGGCGTCATGCGTTCTGGTCCGCGGCCAGCAGGAAGCCGCGCACGTAGCGCGCCACGCCGTCCTCGAGCGTGGTGAAGGGGTGCGCGTAGCCCGCCGCGCGCAGGCGGTCGAGCCTTGCCTCGGTGAAGTACTGGTAGTGCGTACGCAGTTCCTCGGGCATGTCGCGGAAGGAGATGTCCGCGTCGCGGCCATTGGCGGCGTAGACGGCACGCGCGAGGTCGAGGAAGCTGCGCGCCCTGCCCGAGCCGACGTTGAACAGGCCGCTCGCGGACGGCGTGTCGAGCAGCCACAGCGCCACCTCGACGCAGTCGCCGACCCAGACGAAGTCGCGCAGCTGGCCGCCATCCGCGTAGTCGGGACGGTGCGACTTGAAGAGCTGGAACGCCTCGCCGCGCATCGCGACGGGATGCACCTGGTGCACGACCGAGCGCTGCGGGCCCTTGTGGTACTCGTTCGGCCCGTAGACGTTGAAGAACTTGAGGCCGGCCCATTGCGGCGGCCTCGGGCGCCCGGCGGCGGCCTCCCCGGCCGCGAAGCGGTCGAAGAGGTGCTTCGACCAGCCATAGGGGTTCATCGGCCGCAGCCGCGCGAGGGCGTCGGAAGACGCGTCGTCGTCGAAGCCCGCGCCGCCGTCGCCATAGGTCGCCGCCGAGGACGCGTAGACCAGTTGCGCCTGGTTGCGCGCGCACCACTCCCAGAGCATGCGGCTGAAGGTGAAGTTCTGCGCCAGCACGAGATCGACGTCGCGCGCCGTCGTGTCGCTGATCGCGCCCATGTGGAAGATGGCGCGCACGTCGCGGCCCTCGGCGGAGGCGAGCCAGGACTCGAGCCGCGACGGGGGCAGCACGTCGTGGAGGCGTCGCTTCGCGACGTTCCTCCACTTGGCGCCGCCGCCGAAGGCGTCGCAGCAGACCAACCGCGCGCCGCCGCGCGCCTCGAGGCCCGCCAGGATGTTCGAGCCGATGAAGCCGGCGCCGCCGGTCACGACGATGATGTCCCTCATGGCGAGGCTTATAGGAGCGTGGCTTGCGCGCTTGCAACCCGCCGCTCCGCTGCGGTAGCGCTAGGCGCATGCAGAGCCAGAACCGCATCCTCGACGACCTCGCCCGCGCCGCGAACGGCGCGCTGGGCGCCCTTGGCGGCCTGAAGGCCGAGATCGACCAGCAGGTGGCGGCCATGGTCGAGCGGGTGCTGCGCAGCCAGGACCTCGTCACGCGCGAGGAATTCGAGGCCGTGAAGGAGATGGCGGCCAGGGCGCGCGAGGAGAACGAACTCCTCCGCGCGAGGCTCGACCGCCTCGAGGGCGGCGCGGGCCGCGAAGGGCAGGACCGGCCCGACTAGCGCCGGACGCGCCCTGCCGATCGCGTTTTCCACGCCGCGGGGTATTTTTCTTGCGGCGCGGAATCGCGTTTCTGTACCCTACGGATAGCGTATCGATTCGGATTCGGTCCCAAGATGCTGGGGTCCGGGAAAGTTCGGGTCGGACGCCAAACGGATCCGGAAGGCGCGCGCCGCTCGATGCAAGGCTGGACTGACGAGGCCCGCTCCACCACCTCCAACCCCCTCGACCTGCTCGAGGAAATGGCCTCCGCCCATGAGTGGGCGTTCGACCGGCCGGGCGAGGAGGACCTCGTGGCCGAGATCGCGGGTCGCTGGGGCAACTACCGGCTGCATTTCTCCTGGAGCCACGACAGCAGCGCCCTGCAGCTCGCCTGCGGCCTCGACCTGCGCGTGCCGCGCCATCGCCGCGCCGTGGTGAACGACCTGCTGATGCTCGCCAATGCGAGGATGTGGCTCGGCCATTTCAGCCTGCCCGAGGACGACGACATGCCGATCTTCCGGCATACCGTGCCTCTGCGCGGAATACGCGGCGCGTCGGTGGAACTGCTCGAGGACCTCATCGAGGGTGCGGTCAACGAGTGCGAGCGCTACCATCCTGCCGTCCAGTTCGTGGTCTGGGGCGGCAAGACGGCCAGCGAGGCGGTCGGGGCGGCGCTGCTGGACATCCAGGGCGAGGCCTGAGGCCACGCGACTTTTCTAGATCTCGGGAGGGCCGGGGATGCAGGCCGGGGGATTGCTGCTTGTCGGATGCGGCAAGATGGGAAGCGCCATGCTCGCGGGCTGGATGGCGGCGGGCAGCGCGCCCGCGCCCGTCTTCGTGGTCGAGCCGAGCCCCGCGCCTGGCGCGGTGCCGGCGGGCGCGGCCTGCGTCGCCTCGGTCGATGCCCTGCCGCCGGGCTTCTCCCCCGCGGTCGTCGTCCTCGCCACCAAGCCGCAGGTGATGGACGCGGTCGTGCCGGCCTATGCGCGCTTCGCCGCGTCCGGCGCGCTCTTCGTCTCGGTCGCCGCGGGACGGACGCTCGCCTATTTCGCGCGCCATCTCGGCGCCTCCGCCGCGATCGTCCGGACCATGCCCAACACCCCGGCGCAGGTCGGGCGCGGCATCACCGCGTGCTGCGCCAACGCCGCCGTCTCGGACGCGCAGCGCGCGCTCGCCGACCGGCTGATGGCCGCGGTGGGCGAGGTCGGCTGGGTCGACGACGAGGCGATGATCGACGCCGTGACGGCCGTGTCCGGCAGCGGCCCCGCCTATGCGTTCCTGCTGGCGGAGTGCATGGCCGAGGCCGGCCGTCGCGCCGGCCTGCCCGAGGACCTGGCGGAGCGCCTCGCGCGCGCGACCGTCGCCGGCGCGGGCGAACTCCTCCATCGCTCGCCCGAGAGCGCGGCGCAGCTCCGCCGCAACGTGACCTCGCCCAACGGCACGACGGCCGCCGCCCTCGAGGTGCTGATGGCAGCCGACGGGATGCAGCCGCTCCTCGACCGCGCCGTCGCCGCCGCCGCGCGCCGCTCGCGCGAACTCGCGGGCTGAGCGCGCATGGCGGCCTCGCCGTCGATCGCCCGGGTCCAGGAGGCGCTGCGCGCGGCTGGCCTCTCGAACGAGGTGCGCGAGCTGCCCGATTCGACGCGCAGCTCGGCGGAGGCGGCCTCGGCGCTCGGATGCGCGGTGGCGCAGATCGCCAAGTCGGTCGTCTTCCGCAGCGGCTCCGGCCGCCCGGTCCTGGTCGTCGCCTCCGGCGCCAACCGCGTCGACGAGCGCAAGGTGGAGGCGCTGCTCGGCGACCGGCTGCTGCGGGCCGACGCCGACTACGTGCGGGAGCGCACGGGCTTCGCGATCGGCGGCGTCGCGCCGATCGCCCATGCCACGCCGCCGCACGTCTTCCTCGACGAGGACCTCTTCGCCTTCGAGCGGGTCTATGCCGCGGCTGGGACGCCCTTCGCGATCTTCGCGCTGTCGCCGGCCGAGCTCGAGTCCCTGACCGGCGGCAGGCGCGCCGACCTGCGCGAGGCGTGACGCGGCTTTGACCCGCGCCGCCGCGCCCTAGATTCCCGGGCTGGAAGCCCACAGGAGGATCGCATGGCCGAGGAAGATTCAGCCGCCACGGGGCGGGCCCCGGGAGCGCAGGGGCACGGGGCCGTCGTAGACGCCGCGATGGCGCTCTTCGCCGCGCGCGGCTGGGCCGCGACCTCGCGGCGCGACGTCGCCGAGGCCGCTGGCATCTCCTTCGCGGAACTCCATGCCGCGTTCCCGACCAAGGTCGCGCTGCTCCTGCGCTTCGTCGACGGCATCGACCGCGCCGTCCTCGCCGCGCCGCCCGAGGCCGGGGCCTCGGTGCGCGAGGCGCTGTTCGAGGTCTTCATGCGCCGCTTCGACGCGCTGCAGCCCCACCGCGAGGCGATGGCGCGGCTGGCGCGCGAGGTTCCTATGGACCCCTCGGCGGCATGCCGCGTCGCCATGCGCGCGACGCGATCGATCGCCGCGATGGCGGAACTCGCCGGCGTCGACGTCTCCGGGCCGCTCGGCGCGCTGCGCGCCAGGGCGCTGGCGGGCCTCCATGGCTGGGTGCTTCGCGCCTGGCTCGCCGACGACACGCAGGACATGGCGCGCACGATGAAGGCCCTCGACCAGGGCCTCGCGCGCCTCGAGACCCTCGCGCGCAGCCTTCCCGGCGCCAGGCGCGACAGGGCCGCGTGACGCGGCGACGAAAGGAAGAGGAGATCGACATGGTCAATCCGGCAAGCCCGTTCGGCGCCTTCGACCCGCAGAACATGTTCGACCCCGAGAAGATCGCCGCCGCGATGCGGGGCCAGGCCGTCGGGACGGTCGACATGGGCGCGATGGTCGAGGCGCAGAGGCGCAACCTCGAGGCGCTGGCGCAGGCCAACCAGCTGGCCGCCGACGGAATGCGCGCGCTCGCCCAGCGCCAGGCGGAGATCCTGCGCCAGGGCATGGAGCAGGCAGCTTCGGCGATGAGGACGATGCTTTCCCCGGGCAGCCCGGAGGACAAGGCGGCGCGCCAGGCCGAGATCGCCAGGGGTGCCTTCGAGCGCGCCATCGCCAACGCCCGCGAGCTGGCGGAGATGACGACGCGCGCGCAGAACGAGGCGAGCGACGTGATCGCGCGACGCATGGCCGCGAGCATGGAGGAGCTGAAGGCCATGGTCGACAAGGCGCAAGGGCGCTGACGGGGAGGCTGGGGACCGGGACGATGGCGATCAGCTACGACGACTTCGCGAAGGTGGACATCCGCGTCGGCACGATCGTGGGCGTGGATCCGTTCCCCGAGGCGCGCAAGCCCGCCTTCAAGCTGCGGGTGGATTTCGGGCCCGAGGTCGGGGTCAAGCGCAGCTCGGCGCAGGTCACGGTCCACTACCGCCCGGAGGACCTGCTCGGCCGCCAGGTCGCCGCGGTCGTGAACTTCCCGCCGCGCCAGATCGGCCCGTTCATGTCGGAGGTGCTGGTGCTGGGGTTCCCCGACGAGGCGGGCGCGGTCGTGCTGGTCGCGCCGTCGCGCGCGGTACCGAATGGCGGCAAGCTGTTCTGAGCCGGCGGCGGGCGGCCCTCAGACCGGCAGCTTTATCCGCGCGCGCAGGCCGCCGAGCGGGGAGTCCTCTAGCCAGATGTCGCCGCCATGCGCGCGCACCACATCGCGCGCGATGGTGAGGCCGAGGCCGACGCCGCCGGTCGTCGGGTTGCGCGAGGAGTCGAGCCGGAAGAAGGGCTTGAACACGTCCTCGCGCGAGCCTGACGGGATGCCGGGGCCGTCGTCGTCGATCAGGATCTTGACCGAGCGCTCGCGGCGCTTGGCGCGCAGCTCGATGCGCGCGCCGTGGCGCGTCGCGTTGGCGAGCAGGTTGCGGATCGAGCGCGTGATCGCCTGCGGGCGCAGCGGCACCACGAGGTCGCCCTCGGTCACGAGGCGGACCGGATGGCCCTCGCGCTGCTCGCCGGAGACGAGGTCGGCGAGGATGCGGCCGAGATCCGTCGGCACGGCCTGCTCCTCGCCGTCGCCGCGCACGAAGGCGAGGTAGCTCTCGACCATGCGCTCCATGTCGGTGACGTCGGCGCGCAGCCCGGCGACGGAAGGGCTCTCGTCGAGCAGCGCGAGCTCGAGCTTCATGCGGGTGAGCGGCGTGCGCAGGTCGTGGCTGATGCCGGCCAGCATTTCGGTCCGCTGCAGCATGAAGCGGCGCAGGCGCTCGCGCATGACGACGAAGGCGGCTCCGGCCTGTCGCACCTCGCTGGCGCCCGATGGCCGGTAGTCCTCGACGTCGCGCCCCTTGCCGAACGCCTCCGAGGCCTCGGCGAGCTGGCGGATCGGCTTGACCTGGTTGCGCATGAACAGGAAGGCGATGGCGAAGAACAGGATCGAGGACCCGACCATCCACAGGATCATCACGTAGGACGTCGTGGTGAAGACCCGCTCGCGCGGGAAGGTGATGGCCATCACGCCGTTGTCGACCTCGACCTCGACCGCGA
>VGDA01000014.1 GCA_016869915.1 Alphaproteobacteria bacterium | reverse complement strand
AGCCCCGTGGAGGCCGATGCCCGACGCCGCGCGGCGCCTGCCGCTCGCCTTCCCGGTCCATCCGCGCACGCGCCGCAGCCTCGCCGATTTCGGGCTCCTGCCCCGGCTCGAGGCAGAGCCGCGCATACGCCTCGTGGAGCCCCTCGGCTACGTGTCGTTCATGGCGCTCGTCAGCGGCGCGCGATGCGCGATCACGGATTCCGGCGGCGTCCAGGAGGAGACGACCTATCTCGGCATACCCTGCCTCACGCTGCGCGACACGACCGAGCGGCCGGTCACCGTCACGCTCGGCACCAACCGCCTCGTGTCGCGCGAAGGGCTCGGCGCGGCGCTCGACGCGGTGCTGCGCGGCGCGTGGCCGGAGGGCAGGCGCCCGCCGGGCTGGGACGGGAGGGCGGCCACGCGCGTGGCCGACAGCATCGGCAGGTGGTTCGCGGGGGGCGCGGCCCCTACCAGCGGCGGAGGTCGTCCAGCGTCGTGACCTCGAGGCGCGCGTTCGGCCGCGTCGGCAGGTCGTCGCGCATGCGCGTGCCCAGGCCCGGCCGATCGGGCAGCGTCAGGTGGCCGTCGGCGATCGGGATGCGGTCGACCAGCACGTCGTCGTACCAGCCGTCGACGTAGCCGCGCACCGTCTCCATCACATAGGCGTTGGGGATGTGGAGCATCAGATGCGCCGCCGACCACAGCGCGACCGGGCCGATCGTGTCGTGCGACGTAACGGGAAGGTAGTGCGTGTCGGCCAGGCTGCAGACCTTGCGCCCCTCGGTGATGCCGCCGCCCCAGGCGAAGTCCGGCATGATGATGTCGGCGGCGGGCTTCTCGATGTAGTGGCGGAAGTTCCAGCGCGTGAAGACGCGCTCGCTCTGGCAGACCGGGATCGTCGTCGACGCCTTCAGCCGCACGTAGGCGTCGGCGTTGTCGGGCGGCATCATCTCCTCGATCCACATGATGTCGAGATGCTGGATCGCCCGCGCGATGCGCGTCGCGGTGGGCAGGTTCCAGCGCGCATGGCCCTCGATCGCGATCGCGATCCGGTCGCCGACGGCGCGCCTGATGTCCTCGATGATCGCCACGCCGCGGCGCAGGTCGTCGTTCGAGATGTCGTGGCAGAGGATGCCCCCGGCATGGGCCGCGCCCCAGATCGTGAAGGGCTCGCGCAGCCGCGCCGGCCCCGACAGCGTCGAGGCGAAGGCATCGAAGGGCCAGATCTTCATCGCCGTGATGCCCTGGGCGACCAGTTCCTGCGCCAGTTCGCCGGCACGTCCCGACGTCCAGGCCCTGTAGTCCTGGTGGCGCCCGTAGCCGACGCAGGTGTTGTAGACGCGGATCCGGTCGCGGTTGCGGCCGCCCAGCAGCGCATGGATCGGCTTGCCCAGATGCTGGCCCGCCAGGTCCCAGAGCGCGACGTCGATCGCCGAGATGGCCCGCATCTCGGCGCCCGCGAAGCCGCAGAAATTCACCAGCGAGAACATGTTTTGCCAGTGGTTCTCGATCTCCATCGCGTCGCGGCCCAGCAGCAGCGGGGCGAAGACGTCGTGGATCACCGAGGCGACGGCGCGCGGCAGGTAGTAGGTCTCGCCGAGCCCGACCAGCCCGTCGTCGGTGTGGATCTTGACCCAGAGATTGTTGGGCAGCGCCTGGCGCGAATGCCCGTTCTGCGCCACCCACTCGCTCTCGGGCACCGCCTGGAACCAGAGCGTCTCGATCTTGGCGATCTTCATCGCGCGGGCGCCCCTCGGTCAGGGCCGCAGCAGGTTCGGCAGCCCGGTCGACAGCACCGGGAAGAAGCAGAGGAGCAGGATCACGCCGACCTCCGCGTAGAAGAACCACCTGAGCTCCTTCCACAGCGCGCCCAGCGTCATGTTGCCGATGCGGCACGCGACGAAGAGGCAGATGCCGACCGGTGGCGAGATCAGGCCCAGCGTGGTGGAGACGATCATCACCATCGAGAAATGGATGTCGTCGATCCCCATCTGGCGGGAGACCGGCAGCAGGATCGGCGCCAGCAGCAGCAGCGCCGGTCCGGCGTCGAGCGCCAGCCCGATGACCAGGAAGGCGACGACGCAGGCGATCAGGAACAGCGTCGGATAGGCCTTGAAGATTCTGACGAGGTCGCGGGTCCAGTCCTCGATGCCGCCCAGGATGAGGACGTAGTTGACGACCTCGACGCTCGCGATCAGCAGGAACAGCGCCGCGGTCAGCCGGGCGGCCGCGCGGAACGCCGCGACCAGGCCGGCGAAGTCGAGATGGCGGAAGACGACGGTGCTGAGGAAGATCGCATAGACGACCGCGATGCCGCCGGCCTCGGTCGGGGTGAAGACACCGGACAGCGTGCCGAAGACGATGAAGCCGGGCAGGGTCAGGACCAGAAGCCCGTCGCGCCAGGCGCGCGGCCGCTCGGCCCGCGGCACGACCATCGACGAGCGCGGCAGTTCGCCGCGCAGGCCCTTGACGAAGACCACCGCGCCGCAGGCGACGCCCAGCAGCAGCCCCGGAACGACGCCGCCCAGGAAGAGCCGCAGCACCGACACGTCGGCCACCGCGGCATAGAGAACCATGATCACCGAAGGCGGGATGATCGGCCCGATGATGCTGCCCGCGGTCACCAGCGCCGCCGCAAAGGCCTTGCTGTAGCCTTCCTTCGGCATCGAGTTGATGAAGATCTGGCCCAGCGCCGCGATATCGGCGATCGCGGTGCCGGAAATCCCCGCGAACAGCACCGAGGCAACGATCGCGGCATAGGCGGTGCCGCCGCGGATGCGCCCCACCAGCATCGTCGAGAGCTGGATCAGCCGTTCGGAGATGCCGCCGCGGTTCATCAACTCGCCTGCGACGATGTAGAACGGCGCCGCCAGCAGCACGAAGCTGTCGAGCCCGGCGAACATCCGCGAGGCGAGATTGAGGAAGGGCAGCCCCTCGAACCACAGGCCGATCAGCGCGGCGAGGCCGAAGGAGAACGCGATCGGCAGGCCGCCGAGCAGCAGGACCGCGAGAGCGAGGCCGAGCGCGGTCACAGCACGGCCTTGTTGCCGCTCTCGACCTCTTCGGGCGGCACGAAGCTGTCGTAGATCTTCATCAGCGAGACGATCGTCAGCAGCGCGCCGCCCACCGCCAGCGCCGAGTAGACGTAGATCATCATCATCCCGGTCGAGGGCGCGGTCTGGCGGCCGTTGAGGATGCAGTAGATCGTCCCCTGCCAGAGCACGAAGGCGCCGAACACCGCGGTCAGCGCGTGCAGGATGGCGCGGTGCCAGGATTGGAACGCGGCGCCGCCGAAATCGGCGAACATGTTCATGTCCATGTGCTCGTCCAGCCAGCTGGCGGCGGCGGCGCCCATGAACGTCATCCACACCGAAAGATAGCGTATCGCCTCCTCGCTCCAGGAGATCGAATCCAACATCACGTAGCGCATGAAGACGGCGAGAAGATTGACGCCGACGATCGTCGCCAGCGTCGCGCCGGCGATCAGGTCGGCCGTCCGTGCGAGGGTCCGCACGCCCGAACGCAACGTCCTCATGCTCACGCCCCTCCCGGCGAAAGGGGCGCGGCGACGCCGCCCGGGCGTCGCCGCGCCGTTGCCGTCAGTTGCCGTAGACGCGCTTGTTGGCTTCGTCCGCGGCGGCCAGCACCTTGTCCACCGTGTCGCGCCCGGCCTGCGAGGCGATGAACTCGATGACAGCCTGCTGGGTCTGCTTGCGGAACTGCTCCTTCTCGGAGGGCGAGTTCACGTAGACGCGCACGCCCTTCTTGCGGATCTCGTCGACCGCGCCGATCGCGTCCACCGCCTTGCGGGCGTTGGCGAGTTCGGAATGCAGCCGCGCCGCCTCCATCATGATCTTCTGATGGTCCGGCGACAGCTTCTGGAAGACGCCGTCGTTGATCAGGATCAGATGGAAGCCGTAGATGTGCTCGTTGACGCTCATGAATTTCTGGACTTCGAACAGCTTGCCGTCCAGCACGGTGGTCGAGGCATTCTCCTGGCCGTCGACGACGTTGGTCTTCAGCGCCGGGATCAGCTCGGGCCAGGCGATCGGGGTGGCCGAGGCGCCCATCGACTGCATGAAGGCGACATAGACCTGGCTCTGCATCGTGCGCATCTTCAGGCCCTTCATGTCGTCGGGCGTCTTCACCTCGCGCACGTTGTTGGTCAGGTTGCGGAAACCGTTCTCGGAGAAGGCCAGCGTGCGCATGCCGGTCGCCTTGCGCATGTCCTCGACCATGCCGCGGACCGCGGCGGTGTTCGCGAATTCCCAGGCCGCCATCGACGAGCCGAACAGATACGGGATCTGGAAGGCCTGCATCGGCTTGTGGAACGAGCCGAGCACGGAGTCGTCGGTCAGCGCCATGTCGAGCGTGCCGTTCTTGACCTGCTCGGTGACCTGCAGCGAGCCGCCGAGCGTGTTCCAGAAGATGCGGATCTCGATCTCGCCGCGCGACTTGAATTGCGCATATTGCTGCAGCGCACGCATACCGACCGACATGCCGTCGGTCGGGTTCTCGTTCGCGCCGACCGCGAAGCGGAGATTGACCTTGTTCTGCGCCTGCGCGGCGCCGGCAAGTCCGAGCGCGGCGACGGCCGCGACGAGTGCAGTCCTCAGCATGGCGTTTCTCCCCTCTGCCTAGCTTGTCTGGCGTCGCGCATTCGGGGGAGCTGACCGGCGAGCGGCCCGGCTCCCTTCCGCGCGCAACTTGTCATGATAACTTCCCCGCGCCGGGGAACGGCGTCAAGGGCGGCGCGGCCAGGGAGGGACGGTACATGGACGACAGGCGGATGCGGATCGTCGCCAGCGGCGACTACCTCCACACGATGGGCCCGGAGACGCCCGAGACGATGGGCTTCGGGGCATACCGCGAGGCGGAGGCGCGACTCGCCCTGCGCTTCCTGCCCACCGGGCCGCAGACGGCCGCCGTCCCGGGGGCGGAACTCGCGGGCGCGGACGCGCTGCTCATGCTCGGCCAGTACCTGCGGCGCGCCGACATCGAACGGGCCGCGGCGACGCTGGCGCTGGTCGCGCGGGCGGGCGTGGGCGTCGACAAGATCGACATCGAGGCCTGCACGGCGAACGGGGTTCTGCTGTTCAACGCCCCCGACGCGCTCACCGAGGGCACCGCGGCGGGGGCGCTGGCCCTGATGCTCGCCGCCAGCCGCCAGCTCGTCGCTATGGATCGCCTGACGCGCGAGGGCCGCTGGGACGACCGCGTCAACCACCGCGGCCGCGAGATCTACGGCAAGACGCTGGGCGTGGTCGGCCCGGGGCGCATCGGCGGCGAGCTCATCCGGCTCGTCGCGCCCTTCCGCATGCGGGTCCTCGCCTACTCGCCGCGGCTGACGCCGGAGCGCGCGGCCGCGAAGGGCGCGCAGGCCGTGCCGCTGGACCGCCTGATGCGCGAGAGCGACTTCGTCGCGATCTGCTGCCCGCTCAGCGAGGAGACGCGCGGCCTCGTCGGCGCGCGCGAGCTCGGGCTCATGAGGAAGACGGCCTTCCTCGTCAATGTCGGCCGCGGCCCCGTCGTTGACCAGGACGCGCTCGTCGCGGCGCTGCGCGCGCGCAGCTTCGCGGGCGCCGGCCTGGACGTCTTCTCGGTGCAGCCCGTCCCCGCCGGCGACCCGATCGCCACCCTCGACAACGTCGTCCTCTGCCCGCACGCGGTCTGCGACACCTACGAACTGCGCGCCGACGTGCTGCGCAGCACGGTCGTTGACCTGCTGGCGATCGCGGATGGCGGGATGCCGCACGCCCCGGTCAATCCCGAGGTCCTCGGCACCCCGCGCTTCGAGGCCAAGCGCGCCGCGCTCGTCGCGCGGATGCGCGCCGGCGCGTGAGGGCTCAGCCGCGCCGGAGCTGATGCAGGTTGACGCAGTTCGACAGGGACCCCGTCTCGATGTGGTCGAGAACCGTCTCGATCGTCTTGCGCCGCAGGTCGTCGTTGGCGTCCGGGCTGTAGAAGGCGGCGTGCGGGCTGAGGGTGAAGCGGCCCTCGAGCCACTCCTCGCGGTCGACGAAGGCGCGGATCAGCGGGTGGTTCGCTTCGGCCGGCTCCTTCGGCAGCACGTCGAGGCCGGCGGCCGCGACCTTGCCCGACTTGAGCGCGTCGTGGAGCGCGTCGAGGTCGACGATCGGCCCGCGCGCCGTGTTCACCACGACCAGGCCCGGCTTCGCCGCCGCGAAGGCCTTCGCGCCGAGCAGGCCGGTCGTCTCCGGCGACAGCGGCGTGTGCACGCTGACGACGTCGGCGACCTTCAGCAGGTCCTCGAGCGTGCGCGCGCGCTTGAGGCCAGTCGCGAGCTCGAAGCCGCTCGGCTGGTACGGGTCGTGGAAGACGACGTCCATGCCGAAGCCCTGCGCGCGCCGCGCCGCGGCGAGGCCGATGCGCCCGAGCCCGACGACGCCGAAGGTCGAGACGCGCAGGCGTCGCACGGTCGGCGCGACCGTGTAGGTCCAGTTCTTCACGGGGTCGCGTCGCATCGCGTCGTGGTAGGCCGCCGTGCCGCGCGTCAGCGCGAGCATCAGCGCGATCGCGTGGTCGGCGACCTCCGACGTGCCGTAGTCCGGCACGTTGAAGACCGGGATTCCGCGCGCGCCCCAGGCCGCGCCGTCGATCGTGTCGTAGCCGACGCCCGAGCGCAGCACGCAGCGCACCTTCGGGAAGGCCTCGGGCGGCAGCGCGATCTTCTGCACCGCCGAGTAGCTGATCAGCCCCTCGGCCTCGGCGGCGATCCCGGCCGGCACCTCGGAGGGCTTGCCGCCGGCAGGCCGGAAGATGTCGAGATGCGCGCCATGCTCGGCCGCGACCTTGCGCTCGAAGGACTCGTCGGCGTGGAGGTAGTTGACGAGAAGAAGACGCCTGCCCATGGAACCCTCGCCTTTCAGGCCCGCTTCACCGAGCCGATCGTTTCGCCCATCTTGACCACGTCGCCGGCCGCGCGCAGCTGCGGGCCGAGCACGCCGGAGGCCGGCGCCTCGATCTCGACCACCGCCTTGTCGGTCTCGACCTCGACCACGGTCTCCTTCTCGGAGACGCGCTCGCCCGGCTTCCTGAGCCAGCGCACCAGCCGGCCTTCGCTGACCGTCAGGTCGCCGAAGGGCATGCGGATCGGCGTGCCGTCGACCGCGACCTCGGCCGGCGCCGGCGCTGGCGCTGCCGCCGGCGCGGCGGCGGGCCTGGGCGCCGCCGCGACCGGCGCGACAGGCGCCGGCAGGGCCGCGTCGATGCCCGCCGCGCGCGGCCGGCGGATCGGCACGGCCTCGCCCGCGACGACGCGGCGCGCCGCGGCGATGATGCGGTCGGTGTTCACGAGCATCGCGCGCTCCAGCGAGGGCGCGAAGGGATGCGAGGTAAAGTCGGTGTGGAGCCGCGCGACCGGCGCATCGAGATGGTCGAAGCAGGCCTCCTGGATCGACTGTCCGATCTCCGCCCCGACGCCGAACGGTGCCCATCCCTCGTCCGCCACGAGCAGGCGATGCGTGCGGCGCACGCTCGCCGCGACCGTGTCCACGTCCAGCGGCTGGATCGTGCGCAGGTCGACGACCTCGCACTCGATGCCCTCCCGCGCGAGGACCTCGGCCGCCTCGAGCGCGCGATGCACGATCTGGCCCGCCGAGACGATGGTGAGGTCGCGGCCCTGGCGGGCGATGCGGGCCACGCCGAAGGGCACGAAATGCTCGCCCGCGGGCACCGGGCCCTTGGTCGAGAACAGCGCCTTGGTCTCCAGCATCAGCACGGGGTCGCCGGCCCGCAGCGCGGTCTTCATCAGGCCCTTGGCGTCGGCGGGCGTCGAGGGCATGCAGACGATCAGGCCGGGGATATGCGCCCAGGCCGGGTGGTAGGTGCCGCTGTGGTGCGGGCCGGCCGAGCGCACGGCGCCGGAGCCCACGCGCACCACCATCGGCGCCTGCATGCGGCCGTTCGACATGTAGCGCAGCTTCGCGGCCTGCAGCGCGATCTGTCCCGCCGCCTCGAAGAGGAAGTCGGCGAACATCAGGTCGGCGATGCAGCGCACGCCCGTCGCCGAGGCGCCGAGCGACGCGCCGGTGAAGCCAAGCTCGGAGATCGGCGTGTCGACCATGCGGTCGGCGCCGAATTCCTGCCACAGGCCCTTGGTGTGCGCGAAGGTGCCGCCGCGCTCGCCGGTGCCCTCGCCGAAGTAGATGATGTCGCGGTTGCGGCGCATCTCCTCGGCGATGCCGTCGCGCACGGCGTCGAGCCAGCTGGTCTCCGGCCCGCCGCCCTTCTCGGCGCCCGGCAGCATCGCCTCTGCCGGGTTGATCTGGTCCGCGTAGACATGCCGCGCATAGGCGTTCGGATCGGGCTCCGGCGACTTGCGCGCGAAGTCGATCGCGCCCGCGACGGCGCGGTCGATCTCGGCGTCGATCGCGTCGAGTTCCTTGGGCTTGGCGAGCTCGAGTTCGTCCACCAGCGCCTCGCGCAGCCTCTTGATCGGGCAGCGCTGCGCCCATTCGTCGACCTCGGCCTGGTTGCGATAGACGCCGGTGACGGGGTCGCCCTCGTGGTGGCCGACGGTGCGGTAGGTCTTGGCCTCGATCAGGGTCGGCCCCTCGCCGCGCCGCGCGCGCTCGGCCGCCGTCTTCATCGCGCGCCACATCGCGACGACGTCGTTGCCGTCGACCGCGACGCCCGGGATGCCGTAGGCGGCCGCGCGGGACGCGATCTCGGGATTGAGCGTCACGTTGCTGAGCGCGGTCGCCGTCGCGTAGAGGTTGTTCTCGCACACGAAGACGACCGGCGCGCGCATGAAGCCCGCGAAGTTCAGGGATTCGTGGAACGCCGCGTGGTTGGTCGCGCCGTCGCCGAAGAAGGCCACCGCGACGTCGCCGGTCTTGCGGTGCTTCGCCGAGATCGCGGCGCCGACCGCCGAGGGGATGCCGCCGCCGACCAGGCCGTTCGTGCCGAACAGGCCGACGCTCGGGTCGTAGAGATGCATGGTGCCGCCGCGCCCGCCGCAGCAGCCATCGCCCTTGCCGTAGAGCTCCGCCATCAGCACGTTCGGGTCCATGCCCTTGGCGAGCGCGTGGCCATGGCCGCGATGGGTGGACGTTACCCAGTCGGAGCGGCGCAGGTGTGCGCAGACGCCGACGGCGACCGCCTCCTCGCCGACATAGAGGTGCAGGAAGCCCGGCGTCTCGCCGCTGCGGCAGGCCACCTGCGCGGCGAGCTCGAACTTCCGCAGCATCTGCATCTCGCGATAGAGGCCGAGGAGCTGGTCGCGGTCCAGGTCCGCGAGCGCGTCGTTGGCCTTGGCGCGCGCCGCGCGCGGCTGGCTGCGGGCAGGTGTCTTCGCCATGGGCTTGCGCCTGGCTGCCGTGGTCATCGCGCGCGCTCCTCTTCCTGCTCCGGTCACCAGTCGCGGGCGTAGCCCGCGGTCCATCCGCCATCGACCACGAGCGTGTGGCCGGTGACGTAGGAGGCCGCCGGCGAGCTCAGGAAGAGCACGCCGTTGGCGATCTCCCGCGTCGAGGCGGGACGCCCCATCGGGATATGCGACATCAGGCTGCGATGCAGGTCCTGGACCTCGCTCGAGGGGTCCTGGATCCAGCGCTGCCAGCCTTCGGTCGCCGTCGAGCCGGGCGCCACCGCGTTGACGCGGATCCCGTCCTTCGCCAGCTCGATGGCCATGCTGCGCGTCAGGTTCACGACGCCGGACTTGGCGGCGACGTAGGAGCTCTGCAGGCGCATCGGCACGAGGCCGAGCACCGAGGCGATGTTGACGATCGCGCCGCTGCGCCGCTGGCGCATCGCGGCCGAGACGGCGCGGCTCATCAGGAACACGCCCGTCAGGTCGATCGCGATCATCTCGTCCCAGGCCTCGACCGGGAACTCGTCGACGATCTTGCGGTCCGCGGCGCGCACGCCGATGCCGGCATTGTTGACGAGGATGTCGATGCGGCCGTGCCGCGCCAGCGCCTCGGCGACGCCGCGGGAGATGGCACCGCGGTCCGCCACGTCGATCGCCACGGCGTCGCCGCGGTTCCCGGCGGTCTCGCGCACGCGGTCGAGGTCGCGGTCGCTGAAGACCACGGTGGCCCCGTTCTCCAGCAGCGTCTCCGCCGCGGCCTTGCCGATGCCCGTCGCCGCGCCCGTCACGAGCGCGACCTGGCCCTTCAGGTCAACCTGCATGCCCCCTCCCGGCGACGGCGCGGCCCCTTGCCGTCGAACTTGTTATGACATGATCCCCCGTCGCGGCGCCGAGTCAAGGGGAGAGCCCGACATCGATGCTGTAGGTGAGGCGCACGTCGCGCGCGACGTAGCGGGTCAGGGCGGTCTCGACCGGCAGGCCCTGCTCGCCGCGATAGACGAGGCGGGTGCAGAGCATCGGGTCGCCGCGGCGCACGCCCAGCTGCGCGATGTCCTCCGGCGTGGCGAGCTCGGCCCAGATCGTGCGCTTGACGTCGACCAGCCTGACCCCGAGCTCGCGCAGCAGCACGCGGAACACGACCACGTCGTCGAAGTCGCGGCGCCGCAGCCGCGCGCCGATCGAGGGATGGAAGTAGATGATCGAGCGGGCGTGCGGCATCCGGTCCTTGGTCAGGAGGCTGCGCAGGCAGTGCAGGTCGCTGCCGGGCGGCACGCCGAGGATCTGCGCCTCCTCCGGCGCGAGCTCGCGGCGCCATTTGAGTATGCGCAGCCGCGCATCGCTCGCGGCCTCGATCAGCTCCTCGATCGTGTCGATCTTGTCCGGCCCGGCGCCGAGCGGGTTGCGCGCAACGACGACGGCGCGGCGCGCGCGCTGGGTGCGGATGTAGCCCTCGACCTGCAGCAGTTGCATCGCCTGGCGCACGGTGATCCGGCTCACCCCGAAGCGCGCGCCGAGGCTGGCCTCGCTGGGAAGGGAATCCCCGGGCGCCCAGCCGCCCTCCGCGATGGCCCGCCGCAGCGCCTCGTGGACGCGGCGATAGAGCGCCATGCCCCGATCCGCGGGCAGCGTCCGCGGGACGCCCGCGGGGAACTCGCCGCGCCTGCGGATCGACGGCATGCGTCAGGCCAGCAGCGCCATGCCGCCCGCGGACGGGTCGGCCGCGCCGGTCAGGCGGTTGCCCTCGACCAGGATCGCGTGCGGTCGGGCGACGACGTAGCTCTGCGCGGAGCGCGCCACGTCGTGGCCGCGCGCGCGCAGCGCGTCGCAGGTCCGCGCCGGGATCCGGTGGCTGGCGTCGAGGACGTTGCCGGTCGCCGCGACGCGCGGCGCGTCGACCGCCTCGACGATCGACATGCCGAAGTCGACGACGTTCAGGATCACCTGCAGGATGCCCATGGGTATGTTGCTGCCGCCCGGCGCGCCGATCACCATCGCGGGCCTGCCGTCGCGGAACAGGATGGACGGCGCCATCGAGCTGACGCGCTTCTTGCCCGGCGCGAGCGACATCGCGCGTCCCGGGCGCGGGTCGAACATGGCCATCGCCGCATTGTACATGAAGCCGAGGCCGGGGGTGACGACGCCCGACTGCATGCCAAGCGTGTGCGTCATCGAGACGATGTTCCCCTCGCGATCGACGACCGAGAGATGGGTCGTGTCGGCGCTCTCCGCGGCCTTCGGCGCGATGCGCGGCACGACCGCGCGCTCGCCGCGCCGGATGGCGGCGGCCGCGGCGTCGTGCGCGGCGGCGTCGACGAAGGGGCCATGCGGCACGGGCGCGAAGTCCGGGTCGCCGATCAGGCGCTCCTTGTCGACCTGCGCGCGCTTCATCACCTCGGCGAGCAGCGCGATGTAGTCGGGCGAGTTGAATCCCAGCGCGGCGAGGTCGAAGCGCTCCAGCGTGCCGAGCATCTGCAGCAGCATGAGGCCACTCGCCGGCGGCGCGGGTACCGCGACGTCCCAGCCGCGATAGGATCCGCGCAGGACCGGCCGCTCGGTGGCGCGGCAGGCCGAGAGGTCGGCGCGCGAGAGCAGGCCGTCGTTGGCGCGGAAGTCGGCGTCGATGCGATCCGCGATCGAGCCCGAGAAGAAGGCCTCGATGCCCTCGCGGCCGATCGTCGCGAGCGTGCGCGCGAGGTCGGGGTTGCGGACCTTCGTGCCGACCGCGTGCGGCTGGCCGGTCGCGTCGAAGTAGAGCGACCGAGCGGCCTCGCGGTGGGCGATGCGGTCGATGATCTCGACGCGGCCCATGCGCTCGGGCGTCACCCAGTAGTTCCGCACGAAGGGTGTCACCGTGTAGCCGCCCTCGGCGAGCGCCCCCGCCGGCGCGACCACGTCGGCCCAGGGCAGCCTCCCGAAGCGCGCATGGATCGCGTGGTAGCCGCGCAGCATCGGCGGCACGGCGACGGAGCGGTAGCCGACGTCGTTGACGCGGCCGCGCAGGATGAAGCCGAAGCCGTCGCGCGTCTCGCCCTCCAGCAGGTCCTCCCACATGCCGGCGCGCGTCGCCGCGGGCGCCGTGGCCATGAAGTCGTAGCTGGTATGGACGCCGTCGGCGGCCGAGTAGACCTGCGCGAAGCCGAAGCCGCCGATCCCGCACATCAGGTTGTCGACGACGCCCTGCGCGAAGGCGCAGGCGATCGCTGCGTCGAAGGCGTTCCCGCCGCGCTCCAGCACCGCGGCGCCGACCTCCACCGCCTCCGGCTGCGGAGCACAGATCATTCCCTTGCCCATCGCGCGTCTCTCCCCGACGACGGGCAAGCTTAGACGCAAGGCGCCCGGCGGTTCCAGCGAGCGCGTCAGAAGCGCGGCGGCAGGCGGCGGCGTAGCACCTCGCCGGCGCGCGCGCCGGTCAAGGCGCCGTCGGCGAAGGCCAGCGCGCCGTTGACGACCACGTGCCTCATGCCGGCGGCGAACAGGTTCGGCTCGAACGTCGTCGCCCGCTCCCCGAAGTCGTCGGCGTCGAAGACCGCGATGTCCGCGCGTGCGCCAAGCCTGAGCACGCCGCGGTCCGCGAGGCCGAGCACGCGCGCAGGCAGGCCTGTCAGCCGGTGGATCGCCTCCGCCTCGCCGAGCGCGCGGCGCTCCCGGACCATGAAGCGGAAGAACCACGCCGCCCAGGAATAGGCGCCGTGGAAGACGGCGCCGGCAAGCGGCCCGTCCGGCGCGAGCGTCGTCGCGTCCGAGCCCGGCATGCAGCCGGGATGAGCGAAGACCTGCTCCTGCTGCTCGGGCGTGTAGGCGCGGATCATGACCATCGGCCGCGCCGGCGCGCCGATGGCGTCGCGCAGGACGTCGAAGGCCAGGTCGTGCGGGTCGCGGCCGAGCTCGCGCGCGGCCTCGCCGAGGGAACGGCGCGCGAGCGCCGGCGCGACCGGCGTGTCGAGTAGGAAGACGCGGTCCCAGCCGCCGCCCGCGACGACGCTCGTGAAGCCGCGCGCGCGGGCCCGCGCATCGGGGTCGTCCAGCATGCGGCGCAGCCCCTCCGGCCCGCCCGCGCTCGCCCAGGGCGGCAGGATCGTGTCGAGATAGGTCGTCCCGAAGAGCCGCGTGTGCATGTCGAAGCGCAGGTCCGTGCCGCGGGCGCGCGCGTCGTCGACGAGCCCGATGCCGCGCTCGAGCTCGCCCTCGTCGGTCTTGCGCGGCAGGAGATGCGAGATCTGCAGCCGCGCGCCGGCGCGCCCGGCGGTGCGGATCGCCTCCTCGATCGCCTCGACCGCGCCGGCGTCGCGGCTGCGCGTATGCGTCGCGTAGAGGCCGCCGGCGCGCGCGGCCTCCGCCACGAGCGCCGTGAGTTCCTCCTCGCCCGCGCCGCGCTCCGCCGGGTACTCGAGCCCCGTCGAGAAGCCGAAGGCACCCTCGGCCAACCCGTCGCGCAGCATGCCGCGCATCGCGTCGAGCTCGGCGGGCGTGGCCGGGCGCTCGACGAGGCCCATGGTCGCGAGGCGGAGCTGCCCGTTGGGCACCAGCGCCAGGACGTTCACCGCGGGGCGCGCGCGCTCGAGGGCCTCGAGATAGCCGCCGACCGAGTTCCAGGCGAGCTTCACGCTGCCGTCGAAGCCATAGATCGCGCTCGCGGCCAGCGCGCGGCCGCCGAGCGGCGCGCAGCCGAAGCCGCAATTGCCGACCACCTCCAGCGTCACGCCCTGCGCGATCGCGCTCGCGGCGCGGGCGTCGACGAGCAGCGTGTAGTCGGAGTGGCTGTGGATGTCGATGAAGCCCGGCGCGACGACGAGGCCGCGCGCGTCGATCTCGCGCGTCGCCGCCGCGTCGACCCGGCCGACCTCGACCACGCGCCCGTCGCGCACGCCGACATCGGCCTCGACCGGGTCGGCGCCGGTGCCGTCATGGACCCGTCCGCCGCGGATCGCGATGTCGAGGGCCATGGCGCCGCGACGCTCGCCTGGCGCTCAGCCGGCGGCGACGTCGTTGCGCGGCGCGCCGGCGACGAAGGCCTCGATGTTGTCGACGACCTGCTCGGCAACGGCCTGGCGCGCCTGCACGCTCGCCCAGGCGACGTGCGGCGTGAGGATGAAGCTGGGGTGGCCGGCGAGCCGCATCAGCGGATGGTCGGTGGGCGGCGGCTCGGGCGTCGTGACGTCGATCGCCGCGCCGCCGATCCAGCCGCCGCGCACGGCCTCGACGAGGTCCTCGTCGACCACGAGCGCGCCGCGCGCCGTGTTGACGAGGATCGCGCCCGGCTTCATGCGGCGCAGGACGTCGCGGTTGATCATCCCGCGCGTCGTCGGCGTCAGCGGGCAGTGCAGCGTCAGCACGTCCGCCGTCTCGACCACGGCCTCGAAGGGGATGTAGTGCGGCCGCTCCGGCCCGCCTCGCTGCGTCGAGAAGACGACGTCCATCCCGAAGGCGCGGCCGATCGCGGCCACCGCCGCTCCGATCGCGCCGCCGCCGACGATGCCGAGGCGCGAGCCGCGCAGGTCGGAGATCGGGAAGTCGAAGTAGCAGAACTGCGCCGCGCGCTGCCAGTCGCCGCGCTGGACGCTCTGCGCGTAGCTCGCGACGCCGCGGCGCAGCGCGAGGATCAGCGCGAAGGTGTGCTCCGGCACCGTCGTCGTCGCGTATCCCCGGACATTGGACACGACGATGCCGCGGCGCTGGCACGCCGCGACGTCGACGTTGTCCGTCCCCGTCGCCGACACGGCGATCATGCGCAGCCGCGGCGCGCGGTCGAGCACGTCCTCGCCGACCGGCAGCTTGTTGACGACCGCGATGTCCGCCTCGGCGAGGCGCGCGGCGACGTCGCCGGCGGGCACGCGCTCGTGGTCCTCCCAGCGATGCGCGAAGCGCGGCGCGCGCAGCGTCACGCCGGGCCCGAGCGAGGCGCGCTCGACGCACACGATGGCCTTCATTCCCGTTCCCCCGGCCCTTTCGCCGACGTTGCGCGCCGCGCGAGAAGCGCCGCCGCGATCTCGGCCCACTCCGCCTCCAGCGAGCCGCGCGCGGGCGCCCTGCCCGCGCTGCGATACCAGTGGCCCGCGTTCGACAGGTCGCCCTCGACGCGGTGCAGGTGCGCGTGGACCCAGTCGTGGTCGGGCTCGCCCTCGTCCGCCTGGACGAGCTTGTGCGCCGCGTCCCAGTCGCCCCGCGCGCAATGCCAGAGCGCGGCCAGCGGGCGGGCCACGCCCGCCGGCGGCGCCTGCCCCGAGAGGCTGGACCTGAACCCCGCGAGGTCCATGCCGATCAGTCCAGCATCGGCAGCTTGAGCCCGTGCTCGCGCGCGCAGTCGACCGCGATGTCGTAGCCCGCGTCGGCGTGGCGCATCACGCCGGTCGCCGGGTCGTTGGTCAGGACGCGCTCGAGCCTGCGGTCGGCCGCCTCGCTGCCGTCGCACACGACCACCATGCCCGCGTGCTGCGAGAAGCCGATGCCGACGCCGCCACCGTTGTGGAGGCTGACCCAGGTGGCGCCAGAGGCGGTGTTGAGCAGCGCGTTGAGCAGCGGCCAGTCGGCCACCGCGTCCGAGCCGTCCTTCATCGCCTCGGTCTCGCGGTTGGGCGAGGCGACCGAGCCGGAATCGAGGTGGTCGCGGCCGATCACGATCGGCGCCTTGAGCTCGCCGCGCCGCACCATCTCGTTGAAGGCGAGGCCGGCCTTCGCGCGCCCGCCGAGCCCGACCCAGCAGATGCGCGCGGGCAGGCCCTGGAAGCGGATGCGCGCGCGCGCCATGTCGAGCCAGCGATGGAGGTGCCTGTCCTCGGGGAACAGCTCCTTCATCTTCGCGTCGGTGCGATGGATGTCCTCGGGGTCGCCCGAGAGCGCGCACCAGCGGAACGGCCCGACGCCGCGGCAGAAGAGCGGGCGGATATACGCGGGCACGAAGCCGGGGAAGTCGAAGGCGTCGGCGACGCCCATCTCCTTCGCCATCTGGCGGATGTTGTTGCCGTAGTCGAGCGTCGGCACGCCCATGCGATGGAAGTCGAGCATCGCGCGCACATGCGTCGCCATCGACTCGCGCGCCGCCTTCTCGATCCGCGCCGGGTCGCTCTCGCGCAGCCGCGCGTGCTCGTCGAGCGTCCAGCCCGCAGGCAGGTAGCCGTTGATCGGGTCATGCGCCGAGGTCTGGTCGGTGACCATGTCAGGGCGCGCGCGGCGATCGCCGGCCTTCGCGCGGCGCACGAGCTCGGGGAAGACCTCGGCCGCGTTGCCGAGCAGGCCGACCGAGATCGCTTCGCCCTTCGCGGTCGCGGCCGCGATCATGTCGAGCGCCTCGTCGAGGCTGCGCGTCCAGCTGTCGAGGTACTTCGTCTCCAGCCGCTTCTCGATGCGGCTGGGCTGGCACTCGACCGCGAGCATGCAGGCACCAGCGAAGACCGCGGCCAGCGGTTGCGCGCCACCCATCCCGCCGAGCCCGCCCGTCAGGATCCAGCGCCCGCGCAAGTCGCCGCCATAGTGCTGGCGCCCGGCCTCCACGAACGTCTCGTAGGTGCCCTGCACGATGCCCTGCGAGCCGATGTAGATCCACGAACCGGCCGTCATCTGGCCATACATCATGAGGCCCTTGCGGTCGAGCTCGTGGAAATGGGCCCAGTTGTTCCAGTGGCCCACGAGGTTCGAGTTCGCGAGCAGCACGCGCGGCGCGTCGGCATGGGTGCGGAAGATCCCCACCGGCTTGCCAGACTGCACGAGCAGCGTCTCGTCGTCCGCCAGCGTGCGCAGGCTCGCGACGATGCGGTCGAAGCTCTCCCAGTCACGCGCGGCGCGACCGATGCCGCCATAGACGACGAGCTCCTCCGGGCGCTCGGCGACCTCGGCGTCGAGGTTGTTCATGAGCATGCGCAGCGCGGCCTCGCTCTGCCAGGAGCGGCAGGAGAGCGCGGCGCCGCGCGGCGCGGCGATGCGGCGGGAATTGTCGCGGCGGGACGGCGCGGCCATGGTCACTGGTGCTCCCAGTCGTCGAGCTTGTCAGTGTTGGGCGGCGAGAAGCCGAGCAGGTCGCCCTTGGTCGTCACGCCCAGCCCGTTCAGCAGCCGGTTCGAGTAGTTGAAGTAGGCGCAGACCTGGTTGGCCTCGAAGATGTCCTCGTCGCTGCAGCCCGCGTCGCGGCAGGCCTGCACGTCGGCCTCCTCCATCTTCTGCGGCGCCAGCGTCAGCTTGCGCACGTAGCGCAGCAGCGCGAGCTCGCGCCCCTCGAAGGCGCGCTCGGGCGCGCCGGCGGCGAGCGCCTCGTAGATCGCCTTCGCCCGCCCCTCGTCCTTCAGCAGGCGCGTCAGCCCGGCGAAATGGTGCGCCACCGAGTAGTCGCAGCGGTTGGCGAGCGAGGTGTAGATGCCGAGGCACTCGAGGAACCAGACCGGCGTGGAGTTGCCGGTGTGGTGGAGCACGCTCTTGTAGAGGGCCGAGTGCCCCTCCATCGTGTGCGGGCGCAGCGAATGCGCCTTCATCACGTTGTCGAGCGAGTCCCCGGGCCCCTTCACGCGGTCGTAGAGCTGGCGCAGGTAGCCCGTCGACTCCTCGTATTGCAGCATCCTGATCCAGCTCGTCATCGTCCCTCTCCCGTCACTTCGCGCCGGCGGGCAGCAGCCCGTCGGGCATCCAGGCGCGCAGCGCGGCGCTCTCCACGAGGTCGCGCGCCGCCTCGAGGTCGCCCGCGAGGAAGCGGTCTCGCTCCACCGGCGCGACGCGCGCGCGCAGCGCCGCGATCGCCCTCGCCAGGTTCGCGCTGGTCGCGAGCGGCGCGTGGAACCCGATGCCGTCGGCCGCCGCCATCATCTCGATGCCCACGATCGTCGCGGTGTTGCGGGCCATCTCGCCGAGGCGCCGCGCCGCATGCGTCGCCATGCTGACATGGTCCTCCTGGTTGGCGGAGGTCGGCAGGCTGTCGACGCTCGACGGATGCGCGAGGGACTTGTTCTCGCTGGCCAGCGCCGCCGCGGTCACGTGGGCGATCATGTAGCCGGAATTGATGCCGGGCTCGCGCACGAGGAAGGCCGGCAGGCCGCCATTGGTCGACGGGTCGACCAGCATCGCGATGCGACGCTCGGAGATCGCGCCGATCTCGGCGATCGCGATCGCGAGCAGGTCGGCGGCGATCGCCACCGGCTCGGCATGGAAGTTGCCGCCCGACAGGATGCAATCGTCCTCGGCGAAGACCAGCGGGTTGTCGGAGACGCCGTTGGCCTCGCGCTCGAAGATCGTCGCCGCGTGGCGGATCGAGTCGAGGCACGCGCCCATGACCTGCGGCATGCAGCGCAGGCAATAGGGGTCCTGCACGCGCTCGCAGTCGAGATGCGAGGCGCGGATCGCGGAGCCGGCGACCAGCGCGCGATAGACCGCGGCGATGTCGCGCTGGCCCTGCTGGCCGCGGATGGCGTGGATGCGGTCGTCGAAGGGCGCGTCGCTGCCCTTCGCGGCGTCGATGCTGAGCGCGCCGGCGACGACCGCGGCCGCGAAGGCGTCCTCCGCGGCGAAGAGCCCCTCGAGCGCGAGGGCGGTCGAGACCTGCGTGCCGTTCAGGAGCGCGAGGCCCTCCTTCGCCTCGAGCTGGATCGGCGAGAGGCCGGCGCGGCGCAGCGCCTCGGCCGAGGGCATGCGCTCGCCGCCGAGGAAGGCGTCGCCATGCCCGATCAGCGTCGCGCTGAGATGGGCGAGCGGGGCGAGGTCGCCGGACGCGCCGACGGAGCCCTTCGCGGGGATCACCGGCACGACGCCCCGGTTGACCATCGCGAGCAGCGCATCGATCACCTCCGGCCGGACGCCGGAATGGCCGCGCGCGAGGCTCGCCGCCTTGAGGATGGCGACCAGACGCACCGTGGCCGGCGGCAGCGCCGGCCCGACGCCGACGCTGTGCGACAGCACCAGCGAGGTCTGCAGCTCGCGCAGCCGGTCGGGTGCGATGCGCGTGGTGGCCAGCTTGCCGAAGCCCGTGTTGACGCCGTAGACGGCGTCGCCGGTGGCGAGGATGCGCTGCACCGCGGCGGCAGAGGCGGCGACGACGGGCGCGGCGGCGGGATCGAGGCGCAGGGGATCGGCGGAAGCGCGCCAGCGGCGAAGGTCGGCGAGGGCAAGCCTGCCCGGCGAGATCGTGAGCTGCATGGCCGCGAAGCTACCCCGTCCCCCGACGGAAACGAGAGTGCATTTTTCCCTCGCCCGGCGCACTCTCCCGGGCCATGAGCGACCTTGCCGACCGGGTCGCGGCCGTGTCGTGGATCACGCCCGCCGTCCGCGCGCTGCCGCCCCATGCCGCGCCCCCGACCTTCCGCGACCTGCAGCGCCTGCCAGGCACGCAGCGCGCGCTGCACCTGAACGAATCCCCCTTCCCGCCCTCGCCGCGCGCGATCGAGGCCGCCGCGGCGGCGCTGCGCGGGCCGCTCAACCGCTACCCGCAGTCGCGCGCGCCCGAGCTCGCTGCCGCGCTCGCCACGCGCACGGGCGTCGGGGCGGGGCGCATCGTCTTCGGCGTGGGCAGCGACGAACTCATCCACGTCATCGCCGAGATCGCGCTGGGTCCCGGCGATCGCTGCGTCATGCCTGTCCCGAGCTTCCCTCGCTACGCGGTGTCGACGCGCATCCGCGGCGCCGAGGTCGCGGGCGTGCCGATCGACGCCGGGGGCGCGAGCGACGCGGCCGGGCTGCTCGCCGCGATCGACGCGCGCACGCGCGTCGTCTTCGCCTGCACGCCGAACGCGCCCTCGGGCGGCATGATGGCGGCGGCGGCGCTGGAGCGCCTCGCGCGCGAGGTTCCCGCGGACGTCCTCCTCGTCGTCGACGAGGCCTACCACGAGTATGGACGCCATGCCGGCGGGCCGGACGCGCTCGCCGCGCTCGCGGCCCGCAGGGGTCCCTGGATCGTGCTGCGCACGTTCTCAAAGGCGCATGGCCTCGCCGCGCTGCGCGTCGGCTATGCGCTCTGCGGCTCCGACGTGGAGGCGGAGGCGCTGCGCAGGGTGAAGATGACCTTCAACGTCACCGAGGTCGCGCAGGCGGCCGCGCTGGCCTCGCTCGAGGACGAGGCCCACATGCAGGCCTCGCTCGACGCCACCGCGGTCGAGCGCGCCTGGCTTTCCGAGGGTCTTCGCAGGCTGCAGCTGCGCCCCTGCCCGTCCTTCACGAACTTCGTGTCGGTCGACCTCGGCATGCCGGCGCAGCCGGCGATGCAGGCGCTGGCGGCGCGCGGCATCCATGTGCGCGACTGGCGGCATCCCGACTGGACGACGCAGCTGCGCGTCGCGATCGGCACGCGCGAGGACAACGAGGCCGTGCTCGGGGCGCTCGGCGATGTCCTGGCGGAGGCACGGCGATGACGGGCGAACGCACCCCGCTGCTCCGTCCGGAATGGAGCTATGTCGAGAAGGAGGCGCTGGACGACTTCCGCGCCGCCGACTGGACCCTGCTGAACTCCCAGCGCGCGCCCTACTACGCGGAGCAGCAGGCGACGCAGGCGCTGCGCCTTCTCGCGGCTAGCGCCGGCGACCCTGGCTTCGGCTACCAGGTGAACAACTACAGGCACTGCATCCAGTCCGCGACGCTCGCGATGCAGGACGGCCGCGACGAGGAATACGTCGTGATGGCGCTCCTGCACGACATCGGCTTCGTCGCCTGCCCGAAGACGCATGGC
>VGDA01000013.1 GCA_016869915.1 Alphaproteobacteria bacterium | reverse complement strand
GACGAACATCGTGCGGCCGTCCGGCGTGGTGATGACGCCGGTGATCTCCTGGCCCTTGGGTCCGACCAGGAAGCGACGGATCTCGCCGGTGCGCGGATCGGCGGCGAGCATCTGGTTGTTGCCCATCGGCTTGAGGTCGCCGCGGTTCATCTCGCTTTCGCCCATGTCGGTCTGGATCCAGAGCCGACCATCGGCGTCGAACCACAGCCCGTCGGGGCATGCGAAGATGCTGTCGGCGGCAAGCGCCCGGCCATTGACGCCGCGGCTGGTGCCGACGTCCCCGGCGACCACGAACAGGTCCCAGCGGAACGTCGTCGCGGCATGCTCGCCGCGAGACTCGGTCCAGCGCACGATCTGGCCGAACTGGTTGCGGGCGCGCGGGTTCACCGGATCCACCTGCGCCTCGGTGCGCGAGGTGTTGTTGGTCAGCGCGAAATAGACCTCGCCGGTCCTGGGATCGACCGTGCCCCATTCCGGCCGGTCGAGCTTGGTGGCGCCGGCGCGATCGGCGGCGAGGCGGGTGTTCACGAGGATGTCCGCGAGGTCGGCGAAGCCGTTCGCCGGGGTCAGGCCGTTATGGCCCGGCGCAAGCGCCAGCCACTCGCCGGTGCCGTCGGCGTTGAACTTCGCCGCGTAGAGGGTGCCTTCGTCGAGCAGCGCGCCGCTCGCCGTCGCGGGATCGTAGGGCTTCGCGGAAACGAATTTGTAGATGTACTCGAAGCGCGCGTCGTCGCCGGAATAGCAGACCACCGGCTTGCCTGCGATCGCCGGCGCGAAGACGACGCCCTCATGGGCGAAGCGCCCGAGATGCGTGCGCTTGACCGGGACGCTGTTCGGATCGAAGGGATCGATCTCGACCATCCAGCCGAAGCCGTTCGGTTCGTTGCGGTAATCCTCGGCCGGGCTGGCGCCGCGGGTCGAGGCGTCGAAGCGGGCGAATTCGTCGGCGCCCGAGGCGGCGAGTTCCCAGGCGTAGCGCGAGCGCTCGGTGGCGACGCCATAGCGCGCATGCTCGCGCGGGTGGTTGGGCTTCTGGTCCTGGCGGTCGGTGTTGCGGAAATAGCCGGCCCAGTTCTCCTCGGCCGTCATGTATGTGTTCCATGGCGTGTTGCCGTGCGCGCAGTTGTTGATCGTGCCGCGCGTGCGCGTGCCGTCGGGGCTGTATTTGGTGACGACATGCTTGCTGCCGCGCACCGGACCCGAGAAGACCATCGGGGTCGCCGCCGTGATGCGGCGGTTGCGCTGGTCCTGGACGATCGCCCAGCCGCCGTCGGCGCCGCGCTGGACGCGGACGACCGACACGCCATGGGCGTTGATCTCCTTGAGCACCTCGTCGGTGTCGCGGCGATCGTTCTCGACGCGCACCGCGCTCTCGCGCATCTCCCGGCCGCGCCACGTCGCGTGCAGGAAACGCGCCTCGACATATTCATGGTTGATCGCCAGAAGTCCGTCGGTCGACGAGCCGTTGATCGGGAAGTAATGCAGCCCGTCGTGATGCGACCCGACCTGCAGCGCCTGCTCGGCGCCGCTGTTCGCGCCGTCGCGGAAGGCCGGCATCGAGCAGGCGATCGGCGTGCCCCAGGGCGCGAGGACCTGGACCTTGTAGCCTTCGGGGACGACGACGCTGTCGGCCTCGGAGGCCGGGATCGCCTTGAAGCCCAGCAGCGGCTTGGCCTGGGCCTTGGCCGGCGCGGCCGCGCCGGCGCCGAACAGGCCGCCGACCGCCGTAGCGAGTCCGCCGACCAGGATCCCGCGGCGCGATGCGCGCGCGTCGATCACGTCGTAGAGCGTCGGGTTCGCGGACCGGTTGCAGGGCGGCTCGTCGCCATGCGTGTAGCCCGGCGTGCGCGTGTGGTCGGGATAGTCGTTCTCGTAGGCGCTCATCTCGGTACCTCCGGCGAAGGGATGGGCGATGCGACCTGCACGCCCGGCTGCAACCCCTGTACCCGCGCCGCGTGACTCTTCTCCGACACGCGGGAGACATCGCGGTTTCGCGGAGCCCCGGCATGCTGGGGGGGAAAGGGAGGTTGTCCGCCGCCATGCAAGGGCTCCAGACCCGGCATCCGTTCCCGACCATCGCCCTCCACTGGATTGGCGCCGCGCTCGTCGTCGCGCTCGCCGCGACGGGCTATGCCATGACCCGGCTCGCGCCCGGCGATCCGGGCCAGTTCGCGCTCTACCAGCTGCACAAGACGCTGGGCATCGCCGCCCTGCTGCTCGCGGTGGCGCGACTTGCCGCCGCCGCCGCGCGGCGCCAGCCGCGATGGGCCATGCGTCGGCGCGATCGCGGCGCGCGTGCCGTCCAGGCGGCGCTCCTCGCGCTTGCCCTCGTCGTTCCCATGTCGGGCTGGGCCCTCGTTTCCTCGAGCCGCCTCGACATGCCGATCCTGCTTGCCGGGCTCGTGGAGTTCCCGCGGATCGAATCGCTGCGGGCCATCTCGCCCGAGGCGAAGTCCCTGGTCGAGCCGCGGCTTTCCACGATGCATGCCGCCCTGGCGTGGGCGCTCGTGGCCCTCGCCGCCGCGCATGCGCTCGCGGCGCTCCACCGGCATTTCGTGCTCGGCGACAAGGTGCTCCGGCGCATGCTGCCCGTGCTCGCCGCCGCCAGCGTCGCCGCCATGTCCCCGGCCGCCGCCACGACATGGATCGTCGATCCTGCGCGCTCGACGCTCGGGTTCGCCGGGCTGGAGACCGGCAACCGCTTCGCCGGGCGCTTCGCGCGCTGGAGCGCGGACGTGTCGTTCGATCCCGCGCAACCCGAGGGCATGCGGGTGCGTGTCGTCGTCGAGGTCGGCTCGGCGGCGACCGGAGACGGCCGCCGCGACGCGCTGATGCTCGGCGACGACTGGCTCGATGCATCCGGCTTCCCCCGCGCCAGGTTCGAGGCGACGGGCGCGCGCGCGCTCGACGCGGGTCGCTACGAGGCCCGGGGCACGCTCGCATTGCGCGAGCGCATCCGGCCGGTCGCGATCGAATTCACGCTCGAGGTCGCGGATGGCGAGGCGCGCGCGCGCGGCACGGCGAGCATCCTGCGCACGGAATTCGGGGTCGGCAGGGGGATGTGGTCGGGCATCCAGGTGGTGGCGCCCGAGGTCCTCGTCTCCTTCGACCTCGTCGCGCGCCCGGCGCCCTGACGCGGTCCCCGCAGGGGCGCTGGCATGGGCCTGCGCGCGGTTCACGCGGTGCGCGAAGCGGTCTAGCCTCCCGGCATCTCGACGAAGGGGATCTGGATGGCCGACAAGGACGAGCTGCGCATGCCGGTCGCGGCGCTCGAGGATTTCGTGACGCGGATCTTCGCGGCCGCGGGCTGCGACGCCGAGGAGGCCGCGCGCGTGTCGCGCTACCTCGTTGCGGCCAACCTCACCGGCCATGACAGCCACGGCGTCGTGCGCGTGCCGCGCTACGTGGGCATGCTGCGCGATGGCGGCGTGGTGGCGGGGCGCGTCGTCGAGGTCGTGTCCGAGAACGGCGCCATGGCCGTCGTCGACGGGCGCATGGGCCTGGGCCAGACCGTGGCGCCGCAGGCGGTGGAGATCGGGATCGCGAAGGCGCTCGCGGGCGGCTGCGCGGTCGTCGCCCTGCGCAATGCCGGGCATGTCGGCCGCGTCGGCGACTGGGCGGAGATGGCCGCGGCGCGCGGCGTGCTCTCGATCCATTTCGTCAACGCCCATGGCAGCGTGCTCGTCGCGCCGTTCGGCGGCGCCGAGCGGCGCTTCTCCACCGCGCCCTTCTGCATCGGCGTGCCGCGCCCCGGCGCCGCGCCGGTGGTGCTCGACTTCGCGACCTCGCTGATCGCCGAAGGCAAGGTCCTCGTCGCCTCGAATGGCGGCAAGCGCATCCCGGCCGACGCGCTGATCGGGCGCGACGGCGCGCTCTCGGGCGACCCGCGCCTGCTCTACGGCGAGACCGAGGGCACGCATGCGCGCGACGCGCGCCGCGGCACCGGCGCGATCCGCGCCTTCGGCGGGCACAAGGGCTCCGGCCTCGCGCTGATGTGCGAGCTGCTCGGCGGCGTGCTCACCGGCAACGGCGCCGCCGGCCCCGTGCCCGCGCAGGCCGCGACCGGCCCGCGGCGCTTCCACAACGGCATGCTCTCGATCTACCTCGCGCCGTCCTTCTTCGGCTCCGCCGAGGAATTCGACGCGGCCGCCGCCTCCTACATCGAGTACGTGAAGTCGGCGATCCCGGCCGAGCCCGGCGGCGAGGTGCTCGTGCCCGGCGAGCTCGAGGAGCGCAACCGCGCCGATCGCCGCGCGCACGGCGTGCCGATGCCGCGCGCGGCGTGGGACTCCATCCTCGAGGTGGCGCGCGCGCTCGGGGTCGCGCCGCCAGCCTGAGCCGCGCCGCTCAGCCGCGCGCCGCGCCGGTGGCGATGCGCGCGCGGAGCAGGGCAGGGGCGCCGGGCTCGTCCTCGATCGCGAAGCCGAGGTCGCGGGCCAGCGCGACCATGGCGACGTTCTCGCGCAGGATCGAGCCCGTCACCTCGCCGATGCCGCGCGCGCGCGCATGGTCGAGGATGCGCGTCATCAGCAGCCTGCCGATGCCGCGGCGCTTGAGGTCGCTGCGCACGGCGACCGCGAATTCCGCGCGCGCGAGGCCGGGCTCGGCGGAGAGCCGCGCGATGCCCGCGAACGCGCCCGGCGCGAGTTCCAGCGCCAGCGCGACCTCGCGCTCGCCATCGAGGTCCATGAGCCGCGCGAGGGTCGCGCGCGGGATCTCGCGCAGCGGCGCGAAGAAGCGCATGCGCATGTCCTCCGGCGCGAGCCGCGCGAAGAAGGCCTCGACCGCCTGCCGGTCCGACTGGCGCACCGGGCGCAGCACGGCGCCGGCGAGGCCCTCGATGGCCTCGATCCCCTCGCGCGGCCCCTCGGGGCCACCTCGCGCTTCGTCCTGTTCCTTCATGGCGGTCGGCGCGAGTATAGGCACGCCCGCATGCGGGCGCGCCTGCGCCCGTCGCCGCGGCAGGGAGGACAGCCTGGACGTCGCCGATCTCGCCGAGATGCCCTTCGGCCATCCCATGCGCGCGCTCTTCGCGCTCGACCCGGACATCGCCTTCCTGAACAACGGCTCCTTCGGCGCCTGCCCGCTGCGCGTCCTCGAGGTCCAGGACGCGATCCGCCGCGAGATGGAGCGCCAGCCCGTGGCGTTCTTCGCCGACGCGGCGCCGGGCCGCATCCGCGAGGCCGCCGGCGTGCTCGCGCGCTTCCTCGGCGCCGCGCCCGAGGACACGGTCTTCGTCGAGAACGCCACCGCCGGCATGAACGCGGTGCTGCGCAGCCTGTCCTTCGCGCCCGGCGACGAGGTGCTGACGACCGACCATGTCTATGGCGCGGTCAGGAACGTGCTCGCGCATCTCGAGGCGCGCGCCGGGATCCGCGTCGTCGAGGCGCCGCTGCCCTGGCCGGCGCGCGGCGAGGACGAGGTGGTGGCGGCGGTCGAGGCGGGGTTCGGGCCGCGCACCAGGCTGCTGCTCGTCGACCATGTCGCCTCGCGCAGCGCGCTCGTCCTGCCGGTGGCGCGGCTCGTGGCGCTCGCCCGCGCGCGCGGCGTGCCGGTGCTGGTCGACGGCGCGCATGCGCCGGGCCTTCTCGCGCTCGACGTGCCCGCGCTCGGCGCCGACTGGTATGTCGGCAACTGCCACAAATGGCTCTTCGCGCCGAAGGGCGCCGCCTTCCTCTGGGCGCGGCGCGAGGCGCAGGCGGGGCTGGTCCCCGGCGTCGTCTCGCATGGCCATGGCGGTGGCTTCGCCGCGTCCTTCGACTGGGTCGGCACGCGCGACCTCTCCTCCTGGCTCGCGGTGCCCGCGGGCATCGCCTTCCTCGAGGGCATCGGCGCGGAGCGGCTGCGCGCGCGCAACCACGCGCTCGCGCTCGCCATGGCCGAGACGCTCGCCGCCGCCTGGGGCACGGAGGTCGGCGCGCCGCGATCGATGCTATCCGCGATGGCGCCGGTGCGCGTGCCGGGCGCGCCCGAGGCGAGCTGGGAGGCCGGGCGCGCGCTGCGCCGGCGCCTGTGGCAGGAGCATCGCGTCGAGGTGCCGGTGATGCCGGTGGGCGACGCGCTCTGGGCGCGGATCTCGGCCCAGGCCTTCAACGTGCCGCAGGACTACCGGCGCCTCGCCTCGGCGCTGCCGGCGCTCACCGCCGGCGCCTGACATGCCATGATCGCCGGCCAGGGAAGCAAGATCGACCGGGAGACCACGCCATGACCCGCCAGCTGCTGCTCGCCATCGACCAGGGGACGACCTCGACGCGCGCGATCCTGTTCGGCGCCGATGGCCGCCCGCGCGCCAGCGCCCAGCAGGAGCTGCCACAGATCTATCCCCGACCGGGCTGGGTCGAGCACGACGCCGAGGAGATCTGGCGCGCGACCCAGGCGACGCTGCGCGACTGCCTGGCGCGCGCCGGCGCGCGGGCCGCCGACATCGCGGGGATCGGCATCACCAACCAGCGCGAGACGACCGTGATCTGGGACCGCGCCACCGGCCGGCCGATCCACAACGCGATCGTCTGGCAGGACCGCCGCACCGCGGCATGGTGCCAGCGCATGAAGCGGGAAATCGGCGACGAGGCCCTGGGCGCGCGCACCGGACTGCTCTTCGACGCGTATTTCTCGGGCTCGAAGATCGCCTGGCTGCTCGACAACGTCGACGGCGCGCGCGCCGCGGCCGAGGCAGGCCGGCTCGCCTTCGGCACCATCGACAGCTTCCTGCTGTGGCGGCTGACCGGCGGCAAGGTCCACGCGACCGACGCCACCAACGCCTCGCGCACGATGGTCTTCGACATCGCGCGCCAGGACTGGGACGACGAGCTGCTGCGCGCCTTCGCCATCCCCCGGTCGCTGCTGCCGGAGGTGCGCGACAGCGCCGGCGCGTTCGGCGCGACCGCGCCGGGGCTTCTCGACGGTGCCGTCGCCATCGCGGGCATCGCGGGCGACCAGCAGGCGGCGGCGATCGGCCAGGCCTGCTTCGAGCCCGGCATGGTGAAGAGCACCTACGGCACGGGCTGCTTCGTGCTGATGAACACGGGAACCCGCCAGCTGCGCTCGCGCAACCGGCTGATCTCGACCGTGGCCTGCCGCCTCGCGGGCCGGGCGACCTATGCGCTCGAGGGCAGCATCTTCGTCTCCGGCGCGGCGGTGCAGTGGCTGCGCGACGCGCTGCGCATCATCAAGGCGGCGCCGGACACCCAGGCGCTGGCCGAGTCGCTCGCCGGCAACGACGGCGTCTACATGGTCCCGGCCTTCGTCGGGCTGGGCGCGCCCTGGTGGGACCCGGATGCGCGCGGCGCGATCCTCGGCCTCACCCGCGATTCCGGCATCGCGCATGTCGCGCGCGCCGCGCTGGAGGCCTGCGTCTACCAGACCCAGGACCTGATGGAGGCGATGCGCGCCGACGGGGCCGCGGATTTCCGCTCGATCCGCATCGATGGCGGCATGGCGGTCAACGACTGGTTCGCGGGGTTCCTCGCCGACCAGCTCGCCATGCCGGTCGAGCGGCCGGTGGTCACCGAGACCACGGCGCTGGGCGCGGCCTGCCTCGCGGGGCTGTCGGCGGGCGTCTACGGCTCGACCGCGGACATCGCCGCGCGCTGGCAGCGCGAGCGACGCTTCGAGCCCGCGGGCGATCCGGCGGTCTGCGCCGCGCGCTACGCAGGATGGCGCGACGCGGTCGGCCGGGTGGTGACCACACGCTGACCGCAGACCGCGCGCGACGCCCGCTGCCGCCGCCGCATCCCCGGAGCGACCGCCCGGAGCCTTGCGATGCCGGGGACCTGTGTTAGCTTCGTCGGCCTGTCACCCAAGCTTCACATCCGCGACACCGTCCCTAAACGGCGAGCGGCAAGAAGTACATCACGTTTTCGTCTCCCGGGAGGATACCGATGCTCAGACGTACAGCCATGTTCGCAACCACCGCCGCGGCGATCGCCCTCGCCGCCGGCAGCGTCAGCGCGCAGGCGCGCGTCCAGATCGATTTCTGGCACGGCCTGACCCAGCCGCTCGGCGGCATGCTCGAGCAGATCGCCGCCGACTTCAACGCCTCGCAGACCAAGTACCAGGTCAATGCCAGCTTCAAGGGCGCCTATCCCGAGACGATGGTGGCGGCGATCGCGGCGTTCCGCGCCGGCAACTCGCCCCATGTCGTGCAGATGTTCGAGGTCGGCACGGCGACGATGATGGCCGCGCGGGGCGCGGTCAAGCCGCTGCACGAGCTGCTGGCCGAGACCGGCGTGCAGATCGACTTCAACGACTACCTGCCCGGCGTGCGCGGCTATTACAGCCTCGTCGACGGCCGCATCATGTCGATGCCGTTCAATTCCTCGACGACGATCACGTTCTACAACAAGGACGCCTTCCGCAAGGCCGGGCTCGATCCCGAGAAGCCGCCCACGACCTGGGCCGAGACCCGCAAGGCCGCGCAGCAGATCCGCGCCACCAACGCCGCCCCCTGCGGCCTGACCACCGCCTGGCCGACCTGGGCGCAGATCGAGCAGTTCTCGTCGCTGCACAACGTGCCGCTGGCGACCAAGGCCAACGGCCTCGAGGGCATGGACACCGAGCTGCGCATCAACAGCCCGCTGCATGTCCGCCATCTGCAGACCCTGATCGACATGACCAAGGAAGGGTCGTTCAAGTATGGCGGCCGCGACGGTGCCGGCGACGCGCTCTTCGCGTCCGGCGAATGCGCGATCATCCACGCCTCGTCGGGCTTCCGCGCCCGCGCGCTGCGCGAGGTTCCGGGCGGTGCGGCCAATGTCGGCTTCGCGTTCCTGCCGCATTACGAGGACGCGATCGCCACGCCGCGCAACTCGATCATCGGCGGCGCCAGCTTCTGGACGCTGCAGAAGGGCCCGAACCAGCCGCGCTCGAAGGACGAGTTCCAGGGCATCGCCGAGTTCTACCGCTTCATGAGCCAGCCCGCCGTCGCCGCCAAGTGGCACACCGACACCGGCTTCCTGCCGGTGCGCAAGACCGCCTTCGAGCAGGTGCGCACGACCGGCTACTACCAGCAGAACCCGGGCGCCGATATCCCGGTGCGCCAGATGCTGGAGCGCGGCGACACCACGCCGAACACGATGGGGCTGCGTCTTGGCAACATGCCGCAGATCCGCGTCGTGATGCAGGAGGAGATCGAGCGCGCGCTGCAGGGCCAGATCACTGCCCAGCAGGCGCTCGACGCCGCCGTCCAGCGCGGCAACCAGATCCTGCGCGACTTCGAGCGGGCCAACCGCTGACCCGCCTGGAGGGCCGCCGGCATCCCCGACGGGGTGCCGGCGGCCTTTCGCTTCCAGGACCAGCCTGACCATGCGCCGCCGGGTCATCTTCGACGACAAGCTGCTTCCCTACCTGCTGCTCGCGCCGCAGATTGCCGTCACGATCGTCTTCTTCTTCTGGCCCGCAGCGCAGGCGATCCACCAATCCACCCTGCTGCAGGACCCGTTCGGGATGCGGCAGCAATTCGTCGGCCTGGAGAATTTCCAGGCCGTGCTCGCCGACCCCAACTATCTCGGCGCGATCCGGGTCACCGCGATCTTCTCGATCAGCGTGACGGTGCTCGCCATGGCCCCGGCGCTGCTCTTCGCCGCGATGGCCGACCGGCATATCCGCGGCGCCACCACCTACAAGACGCTGCTGATCTGGCCCTATGCGGTGGCGCCCGCCGTCGCCGCTGTGCTGTGGCTGTTCATCTTCCATCCCTCGATCGGCGTGCTCGGCCGCGCGCTCAACGCCGCGGGCATCGTCTGGAACTATCATCTCGACGGCGAGCAGGCGCTGGGGCTCGTGATCTTCGCCTCGGCCTGGAAGCAGGTCAGCTACAATTTCCTGTTCTTCCTGGCGGGGCTGCAATCGATCCCGAAATCGGTGCTCGAGGCGGCTTCCATCGACGGCGCCTCCGCGACGCGTCGCTTCTGGACCGTGGTCTTTCCGCTGCTGTCGCCGACGACCTTCTTCCTGCTGGTGGTCAATGTCGTCTACGCGTTCTTCGACACGTTCGGGACGATCGACGCGCTGACCAAGGGCGGGCCGGGAACCTCGACCGTGACGCTGATCTACCGCGTCTATGTCGACGGCAACGCCAATCTCAATCTGGGTCAGTCCGCGGCCCAGTCGGTGATCCTGATGGCGATCGTGATCGCGCTGACCGCGATCCAGTTCCGCTACATCGAGCGCAAGGTGCATTACTGATGGCATCGCCGCGCCGCAGCACGGATCTCCTGCCGCATCTGGTCCTGGTGCTGGGCGTCGCCATCTTCGCCTTCCCCATCTATTTCGCCGTGATCGGCTCGACCTGGGACGCCAGCACGATCGGCCGCGGCCAGATGCCGCTCTTCCCCGGCCCGCTTGCGGCCGAGAACTACTGGACGGTATGGAGCTCGGGCGAAGGCACGCGCATCCGCAGCACGCCGGTCGCCACGCTGATGTTCAACTCGCTGGTGATGGCGCTCGTCATCTGCTTCGGCAAGATCACGATCTCGCTGCTGTCAGCCTACGCGGTGGTGTTCTTCAGCTTCCCGCTGCGGATGGTCTTCTTCTGGATGATCTTCGTCACGCTGATGCTGCCGGTCGAGGTGCGCATCATCCCGACCTACGAAGTCATCGTGAACCTGGGCATGTTCGACAGCTTCGCCGGGCTGACCGTGCCGTTGATCGCGTCGGCCACCGCGACGTTGCTGTTCCGGCAGTTCTTCCTGACCATTCCCGACGAGCTGGTCGAGGCCTCGAAGATCGACGGCGCCGGCCCCTTGCGCTTCTTCTGGGACACGGTGCTGCCGCTGTCGCGGACCAACATCGCGGCGCTGGCGGTCATCCTGTTCATCTATGGCTGGAACCAGTATCTCTGGCCGCTGCTGATCACGAAGTCCAGATCCATGGAGACGATCGTCATCGGCATCACCAAGATGATCGGCACCGGCGAGGTCCAGAACGACTGGAACCTGATCATGGCGACCACGATCTTCGCCATGCTGCCGCCGGTCCTGGTCGTCGTCTTCATGCAGCGCTGGTTCGTCAAGGGCCTCGTGGACACCGAGAAATGAGAGGGCCGACATGGCCGAGGTGAAGATCGCGGGGATCCGCAAGTCGTTCGGCGACGTCGCCGTGCTGCACGGCATCGACGCGGCGATCGCCGACGGCGAGTTCATGGTGCTGCTGGGGCCGTCCGGCTGCGGCAAGTCGACGCTGCTGCGCATCGTCGCCGGTCTGGAGACGCAGAGCGCCGGCGACGTGTCGATCGGCGGGCGCGTCGTCAACGACGTCGAGCCCAAGGACCGGAACATCGCCATGGTGTTCCAGAACTACGCGCTCTATCCGCATCTGAGCGTCTACGACAACATGGCCTACGGGCTGCGCGTGCGCGGCACGCCCAAGCCCGAGATCGAGCGCCGCGTCCAGGAGGCTGCGCGCATCCTTGAGCTCGCCCCGCTGCTCGCGCGCAAGCCGCGCCAGCTTTCCGGCGGGCAGCGCCAGCGCGTCGCCATGGGCCGCGCGATCGTGCGCGACCCGCAGGTGTTCCTGTTCGACGAGCCGCTCTCCAACCTCGACGCCAAGCTGCGCGTGCAGATGCGCATCGAGATCCGGCGCCTGCACCAGTCGATCCGCACCACCTCGATCTACGTCACGCACGACCAGGTGGAGGCGATGACGCTGGCCGACCGGCTGATCGTCATGAATGCCGGCCATGCCGAGCAGGTCGGCGCGCCGCTGGAGGTCTACGAGCGGCCGGCGAGCGTCTTCGTGGCGGGCTTCATCGGCGCGCCGGCGATGAACCTCCTGCGCGCGCGCGTCGCGGGCGGCCGCGCCATGGCCGGCGCGGCGGCGCTGCCGCTGCCGCTGGCGGCGGGGCTCGACGAGGGGCGCGAGGTCACCTGGGGCGTGCGGCCAGAGCATGTCGAGCTCGCGCCGGGCGCGGCGGAGGCCGACGTCGAGGTCGTCGTCGACCTCGTCGAGGCGCTGGGCGCCGACACGCTGGTCCATGCGCGCCTCGCCGATGGCGGCGCGCTCACGCTGCGCCTGCCCGGCACGACCAGGGTGCGCGAGGGCGACAGGCTGCCTCTGCGCCTGCCGCCTGCCGCGCTCCACGCCTTCGACGCCGCGAGCGGCAGGCGCATCTGAGAAACCGGGCCTCCCGGGCTTGATCCCTCCGGAAGGGGCGATCAACCTCCTTCGGGACGCGTACCGCGTCCGCCTGCATCCGCGACGGCGCCGCGCCGCCTGGTGCAGCATCGAAGGGCATGGCGATCGTGGCTTTCGACACGCTCCGCTTCTCGCGGAACCTCGCCGAGGCCGGCCTCGCGCCGGCCCAGGCCGACGGCATCGCCGCCGCCACGGCCGGCGCGCTGGCGGAGGTCGTCGGCCAGCTGGCGACGCGGGACGACCTCGCCGGCCAGAACCTGGCGCTGAGGGCGGAGATCGCCTCGGTCCGCCACGAACTCAGGGCGGAGATCGCCGCGTTGCGGCAGGAGACGAAGGCCGAGATCGCGGGGCTGCGCCGCGACCTCGCCGAACTCGAGCTGCGCATGACGATCAAGCTCGGGACGATGATGGCCGGCGCGGTCGCGCTGACCGCGGCCCTCGTCAGGCTGCTGTGAGCCAGGCCTCCGGCCTCACATCGCCGGGCACATCCCGCCATCGACGTTGATCGCCGTGCCGGTGACGAAGGAGCCGGCATCCGAGCACAGGAAGCAGGCGAGGCGCGCGAACTCCGCCGCCTCGCCGACGCGGCCCAGGGGCACGCGCCCCCTGGCCATCCCGGCGAGGAACTCCGCGTAGCTCGCCCCGCCGCCCGCGCCGGCGTCGTGGCGACGACGCCACTGGTCGCTCTCGATCAGGCCGACCAGCATCGCGTTGACCAGCACGCCATGCGGCGCGTTCTCGAGCGACAGGACCTTGGTGAGCGCCATGCCCGCCGCGCGGCTCACGGTGGTCGGCGTCGTGCTGGCGGTGGGCGCCTTCGCGCCGGTGTTCAGCACGTTGACGATGCGCCCCCAGCGACGCTCGCGCATGCCCGGCAGCGCGAGGCGCGACAGGCGGATCGCGGCGAAGAGCTTGAGGTCGAGGTCGGCCTGCCAGTCGGCGTCGCTCACCTCGTCGAAGGGCCGCGCCGCGCTGGCACCGGCGTTGTTGACGAGGATGTCCACCTTGCCGAACGCGGCGACGATGCGCGCCCAGGCGTCGGCGATGGACCCTGCCTGCGCGACGTCGCAGGCGAAGCCCGCGACGCGCGCGCCCTGCGCGGCGAGGCCCTGCACCTCGGCGGCGGCGCCCTCCAATACGTCGGCGCGCCGCGCGAGCATGGCGACCGAGGCGCCCGAAGCCGCGAACTCGCGCGCCATGGCGAGGCCGAGCCCCTTGCTCGCGCCGGTGATCACGGCCACGCGGCCGTCCATGCGTATCTCCATCCCGCTTCCTCCCGGCCTTGCCGAGGCGCCAGCATATCGCATCGCCGGCGCGCGCCACGCTTGCATCGCGGCGCGGCTCCCGGCAGCGTCGGCGCCCCGACACACGGAGCCGCGAGAGACATGTCCGAGGACGAGACCCATCGCTACATGACGCGCCTGTCCCATGCGGGGCGGGCGGGAACCAACATCCGCGGCTTCGTGAACCCGGCCGTGCATCGCGGCTCGACGATGCTCTACCCGAACATGGCCGAGCGCATGAAGGGCGGGTCCGAGCGCCTCGAGCAGAAGCCCCATTACGGCACCGGCGGCAACCCGACGCACTGGGCGCTGGAGAACGTCATCGCCGAGATCGAGGGTGGCACGCGCTGCCAGGTCGTCTCCACCGGCCTCGCCGCGGTCACCGTGCCGCTGCTCGCCTACGTGAAGTCCGGCGACCACGTGCTGATGCCCGACAGCGTCTATGGCCCCGCGCGCAGCTTCTGCGACTCGTTCCTGTCGAAGATGGGCGTGGCCACGACCTACTACGACCCCTGCATCGATGCCGCCGGCATCGAGGCGCTGTTCCGCGCCGAGACGACGGTGCTCTACCTCGAGAGCCCGGGCAGCCACAGCTTCGAGATGCAGGACGTGCCCGCGCTCGCGGCCGTCGGCAGGCGGCGCGGCGCGACGGTGATGCTCGACAACACCTGGGGCATCCACCATTTCCAGCCCTTCCGCCACGGCGTGCATGTCTCGATCCAGGCCCTGACCAAGTACGTGGTCGGGCATTCCGACGTGCTGCTGGGCAGCGTCACCGTGGCGTCCGAGGCCGACTGGGAGCGCGTGCGCGGCACCTCGCTGGTGCTCGGCCAGTACGCCAGCCCCGACGATTGCTGGCTGGCGCTGCGCGGCGTGCGCACCATGGGCGTGCGCATGGAGCACCAGATGCGCTCGGCGATCGCGGTCGCGGACTGGCTGCGCGGCCGGCCGGAGATCCGCGAGGTGCTCTACCCCGCGCTGCCCGGCGCGCGCGGCCACGAGATCTGGAGGCGCGACTTCACCGGCGCCTGCAGCCTGTTCGGGATCGTCTTCCGCCCGGACATCAGCCGCGAGCAGGTCTTCGCGATGGCGGAGGCGCTGCAGCTCTTCGGCAAGGGCGCGTCCTGGGGCGGCTACGAGAGCCTGGCGCTGCCCAGCGCCGGCTTCCTGACGCGCACCGCCACCAGCGGCGAGCTCGGCGGCCAGGCGATGCGCCTGCATGTCGGGCTGGAGGATGTCGAGGACCTGAAGGCCGACCTGGCCCAGGGCCTCGCGGTGATGAACGCCCGGCGCTGAGGCCGGGCGCCTCGCCTCAGCGCGCTGCCGCCGCCGCGCGCGCGGCGCCGCGCGCCTCGATCATCCGCACGAGCGTCGCGCAGACGTAGTCGATTTCCGGGTCGGTCAGGCCGACGCCGGAGGGCAGGCTGAAGCCCTGGCGCGACAGCCCGGTCGTCGCTGGGAAGTCGCGGTTGCCGGCATGCGGCCGGTAGGGCGCCATCTCGTGCAGCGGGTAGAAGAGCGGGCGCGTGTCGATGCCCGCCTCGCCCAGCCTGCGCATGATCTCGTCGCGCTCCAGGCCGGTGGCCGCCGCGTCGACGATCACCGAGACCATCCAGTAGCTGTTGCGATGGCCGGGGATCTCCGCCGCCATCTCGATGCCGGTCGCGCGCGCGAGGCCGGCGCGGTAGCGCGCGGCGATCTCCTGCTTGCGCGCGAGGAATTTCGGCGCCTGCTCGAGCTGCGCGCAGCCGATGGCGGCCTGCAGGTTGGTGAGGCGGTAGTTGTAGCCGACCTCGTCGTGCCAGTAGCGCTTGGCGGGGTTCATCCCGTGGTCGCGCAGCCGCCGCGCGCGCTGCGCGGCCTCCGCCTCGCGGAACACGACCGCGCCGCCCTCTCCCGTCGTGATGACCTTGTTGGAGAAGAAGCTGAACGTGCCGGCGTCGCCGATCGTGCCGCAGGCGCGGCCATGCAGCGCCGCGCCGATCGCCTCGGCCGCGTCCTCGACCAGGCGCAGGCCGCGGCGCGCGGCGATCGCCTGCAGCGCGTCCATGTCGGCGGGCTGGCCGTAGAGATGCACCGGCATGATCGCCCGCGTGCGCGGCGTCAGCGCCGCCTCGACCGCGGCGGGGGAGATGTTCCAGCTCGCGCGGTCGACGTCGACGATCACCGGGGTCGCGCCGGCGTGGATGATGGTGTTGATCGAGGCCGCGAAGGTCAGGTCGGGGACGATCACCTCGTCGCCGGGCCCGATGCCGAGCCCGAGCAGCGCGAGGTGCAGCGCCGCCGTGCCGTTGGAGCAGGAGACGACGTGCTGCGAGCCGACCAGCTCGCCCAGCATGTCCTCGAAGCGCCTGACGAAGCTGCCCTGCGAGGAGATCCAGTTGGTCTGGACGCATTCCGTGACGTAGCGCAGCTCGTTGCCGCCGAGCACCGGCTCGGCGATCGGGATGCGCCGCGCGGAGGCGGGGGAGGCGATGGCGACGGGCCGGCCGGCGCCGTCGACCTCGATCCGCGCGTCGCCCGCCCCGGCGGGGGCGCTGGAGCCGTCCGCGCTCATGGCCGCGCCCGCCGGCTGGTCGAGACGCCCGCCGCGCGTGAGGAAGGCGCGGATGCAGCCGCCGCTGAGCGTCCCGACCATCCGGCCCGCGCCATCGACCACGGCCGCGATGCCGGGGCCGTCGCGGTCGAGCGCCGCGAGGGCGTCGGCGAGCCTGTCGGCGTCGCGCACGAGAAGGGGGGATAGGGGCAAGGCGCTGTCCTGGGAAGGCGTTCCTGGGTCATGCCCGTGCAACGGGCCATCCCACGGATTTAATCCACCCGCCCCGACTCGTCCAGCCGCGCGGATCCCCCGTCGAGGCCGAGCATCCGCATCTGCCGGGCGATGACCTTGTCCTCGACATAGAGGTCGCGGGCGCGGGCGAGGCCGGCGGCGCCCATGCGCGCGCGCAGGTCCGGGTCGGCCGCCAGCGCCTGCAGCGCCGCGGCGAGGGCGGCTTCGTCGCGCACCGGCACGAGCAGCCCGGTCTGTCCCGGGACGACCTCCTCGCGCGAGCCGCGTGTGTCCGTGGCGACGACGGGCAGCCCGGCCAGCATCGCCTCGATGATCGAGCGCGGCATGCCCTCGCGATGCGACGGCAGGACGAAGGCGTCGGCGGCGCGCAGGATCTCCGGCACGTCGGCGCGGTAGCCGAGGAAGCGGATGCGCGGGCCGCGCGCGGGATCGGCCTCCGCCGCCGCGATGTCCGCCGCGATCGACCCGGCATGGTCGCTGGCCAGGCGCTCGCCGACGACCCAGAGGTCGGCATCGACGCGCGCCATCGCCGCGAGCAGCTCGGGATAGCCCTTCTCCGCCACCAGCCGGCCGACGCAGGCGATGGCCGGGCGCGGCGAGGCGAGGCCGAGCCGCGCGCGCAGGCCGGCGCGCGCGGCCTCGTCGGCGGCGGGGAAGAAGCGCGCGGGGTCGCTGCCATTGCCGATCGCCGCGATCGCGCCGCCTCGGCACAGCCGCAGGCGGCGCGCCGCCTCGGCGTCCTCCTCGGCCTGGGTGAAGAGCGTGTCGGTGAAGCGCCCGCCGATCCATTCGAGGCCGGCGAAGGCCGCGCGCAGCGGCGCGGGCATGCGCTCGTGGAAGTAGAAGCCATGCGCCGTGTAGACGATGCGCGGCACGCGACGGCGCGCCGCGGCGAGCCGGCCCACGAGCGCGGCGATCGGCGTGTGGACATGCACCATGTCGAAGCGCTCGCGCGCGAAGAGCGCCGAGGCCTCGCGGAAGGCGCGCGCATGGGCGACCAGGTCCATGCTGCGCTCGAAGCCGATCGTCTCGACGCGGAAGCCCGCCGCGCGCACCCGCTCGACCAGCGGCCCGGGCGCGCAGGCGCCGACCACCTCGTGCCCGGCCTCGCGCTGCGCGCGCATCAGCGGCACGAGGAAATGCCAGAGCGTGAAGTCGACGGCGCAGAGCTGGCAGATCTTCATCGCGGCGGCTCCGCGCGCGCAGCGACCTGCGCGAAGGCGGCGACGAGCCAGAGCGTCGCCATCCACCAGCCCTGCCACGCGCCATAGGCGGTGGCGTAGACTGGCAACGCCGCGGCAAGCGCGCCCGCCATCGCGAAGCGCGCAGCGCGATCCTGGTCGGGCCTGGTGGCTCGCCACGCGGCGAGGGCCGCGATGGCGGCGCCAATGGCAGCGCCGACCGCGCCAAGCTCAAGCCACAGCTGAAGGATACCGTTATGCGGGTGGAGCGGGAGGCGCTCGTTGAAGCCGTCCACCTTGTCCTTGCCGCCTGGCATGGCGCGCGAGGAATCCAGCCCCCAGCCCAGGACGGGCTTCTCCGCGATGCGGCTGGCGACGAGCGACCAGATCTCCGCGCGGTGCCAGACCGAGCCGGTCTGCGTGCGGTCGGCGAAGTGGTCGTGGAAGGGCGCCCAGTTGGGGATCGCGGGCATGAGTGCGAAGCCGCCGACGATTCCGGCGACAATCGCCGCCCTCGACAGGCGTGGCGCGCATGCCGCGCCGATGGCGCTCGCCGCCCCCGCGAGCCAGGCGAGTATCGCGGCCTGGCTGGAGAAGGCCGGGAGTATCGCGATGGCCCAGAGCGGCAGCAGCAACGCCGTCGCGCGCCGGCCGCGCCGCCACGCGAGCGCTGCCGCGATCCAGCACGAGATCGCGACGACCGTCGTGGCGCGGTTGAGGATCGCGGGATCGAAGCCGCGCCCGAGCAGCGCGACGATCCGGGCATGCGGCGTGGGCAGCATGTCGAGATAGCGCGCCATCGCCTCGACGCAGAGCACCGCAAGCGCGAGGCAGATGCCCGCGGCGAGCGCCGCTCCGAGCCTCGCGTGCGCCGGCCCCGAGATGCGCCGCGCGACCGCTACCAGGACGAGCCCGCCGCAGGCGGAGAGCGCGATCGGCGGCAGCGACGTGGCGACGCGCGCGGGATCGATCGCCCAGGCCGCCGATGCGCCCGCCCATGCGATGCCGGCGGCGAGCAGTGCCGGCAAGGGCGCTGCAAGCTCGCGCCAGGCGCGCGCGGCGACGAAGCACGGCAGGCAGGCAAGCACCACGACGATGAAGAGCGGCGCGATCGCGAGCGGGGAGACGATGGCGACCGGCGCCGCCAGCGCCGCCGCGGCGACCAGCGCGCGCGCGGCCCAGGCCTGCGCCGGCCCGCCCATCGTCAGGCGAGCGCCTCCGCCACGGCGGCGCAGATCCGGTCGACCGTCGCGAGGTCGAGGTCCGAGTGCATCGGCAGGGCGAGCACGCGCGCGCAGAGCGCTTCCGAGACGGGCAGGGAGCCAGGCCCCTTGCCATGGCGCGCATAGGCCGGCTGGAAATGCATCGGCTTGGGATAGTAGATCGCGGTCGGGATGCCTTGGCGCTGGAGCGCCGCCTTGACCGCGTCGCGCCGCGGCGTCTCCACGACGTAGAGCGGCCAGGCGCTGGCGCTGCCGGCCTCGCGCGCGGGCCTGCGCACGGCGGCGGGAAGCCGCTCGTCGTAGCGCGCGGCGACCGCGCCGCGATGGGCGAGCTCGGCGGGATAGGCCTCCAGCTTCACGGCCAGGATCGCGGCCTGGATCGTGTCGAGCCGGCCATTGGTGCCGATGCGCTCGATCTCGTAGCGGTCGGCGTTGTTCGAGCCGTGGAAGCGGATCGAGCGGTAGATATCGGCCTTCGCGGCATCGTCGGTGAAGATCGCGCCGCCATCGCCATAGGCGCCCAGCGGCTTGGCCGGGAAGAAGCTCGTCGCGGTGGCCGGCGCGAGCGCGCCCACGCGGCGATTGCCGCGGCTGGCGCCGAAGCTCTGCGCCGCGTCCGAGAGCAGGAACAGGCCCTCGCGCCGGCAGGTCTCGCCGATCGCCTCGTAGTCGGCCGGCAGGCCGAAGAGGTCGACCGCCACGACGGCGCGCGGGCGCAGGCGCCCCTCCGCGCGCGTGGCGGCGATGGCGCGCGCGAGCGCGGCCGGGTCGAGGTTGTAGCTGCGCGGGTCGACGTCGACGAAGACCGGCTCGGCGCCGAGCGCGCAGGGCACCTCGGCGGTCGCGGTGTAGGTGAAGGCCGGCAGGAAGACCGCGTCGCCCGGCCCGATGCCCTCGGCCATCATCGGGATGCGCAGCGCCTCGGTGCCGCTCGCCACGGTCACCGTCTCGCGCACGCCGCAGAACGCGGAGAGCGCGGCCTCGAGCTCGCCGACCTCGGGGCCGAGGATGAACTTGCCGTGCTCCAGCACGCGCATCACGCGCGCGTCGATGGCGGGCTTCAGCCGCCGGTACTGGGCCTGCAGGTCGATGAAGGGAAGGGGCGCGTTCATGAATCTGCCCGATACAGGATCGCGGGCCTGCGCGCTACCCCCATCGCCTCGCGGCGCGGCGATCAGCCCCTCGCGCCGGGCCCCGGGATGGCGAGATAGGCGAGGCGTCGCAGCTCGCGCCGGCCGCGCGTCACGTTGTCGAGGACGAAGCCGGCGGCCAGCGCCATGAAGCCGAGCAGCATGACGCCCATGGCAAGCACCGCCGTCGGCAGGCGCGGCACGAGGCCCGTGGCGAGGAAATGCGCGACCACGGGCGCCGCCAGCGCGAGCGAAAGCGCCGCCAGCACCGCGAAGACCGCGGAGAAGAACAGCAGCGGTCGCTCGTCCTTGAGCAGGCGCAGGATCATGCGCCCGATCCGGAAGCCGTCGCGCCAGGTGTTGAGCTTGCTGGGTGAATCGACGGGCCTCGCGCCATAGGGCGTGCGGACCTCGCCGGTCGGCATGCGCAGCACGAGCGCGTGGACCGTCAGCTCGGTCTCGATCTCGAAGCCCGTCGCGAGCGTCGGGAAGGACTTGGCGAAGCGGCGCGACATCGCGCGGTAGCCGGAGAGCATGTCCGTGACCGGCGTGCCGAAGAGCAGGCTCACGGCGCCGCTCAGCCCCTTGTTGCCCCAGGCATGCCCGGCGCGATACGCGGCGGCATCGGTCGCCTCGCGCACGCCGACCACCATGTCGAGCCGCTCCTCCAGCAGCCGGGCGACCAGCACGGGCGCGCTCGCCGCGTCGTAGGTCGCGTCGCCATCGACCAGCAGGAAGACATCGGCATCGATGTCGGCGAGCATGCGCCGCACGGCGTTGCCCTTGCCCTGCATGGGCTCGCGCCGCATCTCGGCCCCCGCCGCGCGCGCGATCTCGGCCGTCGCGTCGCGCGAGTTGTTGTCGCACACCACGATGCGCGCGCCAGGCAGCGCGGCGCGGAAATCCGCGACCACCTGCGCGATCGTCGCCGCCTCGTCGTAGCAGGGGATGACGACGGCGATGCTGGGTCCACTCGGCATGGCGCGATCTTCCGCCGGAACGGGCCCCGCGCTCCAGCGGAGTTTCAGGACGCCTCGGGGCGGCCGTGGAGCGAGAGCCAGCGCTGCAGCACCAGCAGCGTCCAGAGATGCCAGCTCGTGTCGCGCCGCCCGGCGGCGAGGTCCGCGCGCCAGCGCGCCACCACCTCCGGCGCGACCAGGCCCTGTCGGCGCAGCCGCGCGGGGTCGCAGGCCTCCGCCAGCATCGGCGCCAGCGGGCCGGCCAGCCACGCGCCG
>VGDA01000012.1 GCA_016869915.1 Alphaproteobacteria bacterium | reverse complement strand
GTCGCGCCGCGCAAGCGCGTGCCGACCCGCGCCACGGCGGGCAGCCGCAGGCGCCGCCTCGACTCCAAGCGTCGCCGCAGCCTGGTCAAGCGCCAGCGCGGCGATGCCGGCGAGGACGGGTGAGCGCGGTCCTCGACTTCCTGCGCGGCACGGGCCGCGACGACCGCGGCCGGCGCCTGGCCGAGATCTGGGCGCTCGGCGACGAGTAGCTCGAGCAGCGCCACGACTTCATCCAGTGGCTCTTCCCCCTCGACACGCCGAGCGCGGCGGTCCCCGGCTCGCCCGTGCTGGCGCCCGGCGACATCGCGGCCATCCGCCGCGACCCGGCGCTGCGCGCCAACCTGCGCCGCTCGCTCGACCGCATGCTCGCCTTCTACGGCCTGGCCTGGGACGGCGATCGCGCGAGCATCCGCCTCGCGCCCTTCTTCGCGCTGCGCGCCGCCGCCTGGATCGGCCATGGCAACCACAATTTCCGGCGCATCACGCGGATCCTGCGCAGCCTGGTGCTGGCGGGAGAGCGCGAGGCGGCGCAGGCCCTGTTCAAGGTGCTGCGAGAGCTCCATGCCGGCCCCTACGGGCGCGTCATCGGCGCGCAAGCGCTCGATTTCTGGAAGCGCGCCACCGCGGGCGAGCCGGGCTGAGCCTCAGTCCAGCGCGAAGGACAGCCGCGCGTCGCGATGCGCGAGCATGCGCGTCTCGCAGTCGAAGGACATCAGGTCCTCGCCCACCACCAGCGGGCCGCGCCACGTCTCGCGCACCTCGGCGACCAGCGCCGCGCGGTCGAAGCGCGTCGGCACGAAGTGGTTGAGGACCAGCAGCCTCGCGCCGGCCTCGCGCGCGACGCGCCCGGCCTCGGCCGGGAGCGTGTGGTAGGCGGCGACGTTGCGCATGCCCTCGGCGGAGCGGTTGGGCGAGGGCTTCATCTCGCGATGGACGAAGCACTCGTGCACCAGCGCGTCGGCGCCGCGCGCGGCCTCGACCAGCGCCGGGCAATAGGCGGTGTCGCCGGAGAAGACGAGCTTGCGCCCGCCCGCCTCGAAGATGAAGCCGAAGGCGTCCCTGACGGGCTGGTGCGCGACGGCGACCGCCGTGATGCGCATCGTGCCGTCGTCCCAGATCGCGCCCGGCTCGATCTCCGTCACCTCGATCTCGAAGGCCGCGGTCGAGGGGCGCAGTTCGTGGGCGATGCGCGCGCGACGCTCCGCCTCCCACAGCGCCATCGTGGCCTCGACGAAGCGGCGCGTGCCGCGCGGGCCGAAGACGCGCTGCGGCCGCGCGCGGCCCTGGTGCCAGCTGGTGATCACCAGCTGGTAGAGGTCGACGAGGTGGTCGCTGTGCAGGTGCGTCAGCAGCAGCGCGTCGATCGCCGCTCCCGGCGTGCCGGCCTCGACCAGGCGCTGCGTGACGCCGGAGCCGCAATCGACGAGGAAGGCGCGCCCCTCGTGGCGCACGAGGTTCGACGGGCCCATGCGCGTCGGGTCGCACTGCGGGCAGCCCGTGCCGAGCAGGACGAGGTCCATGGGCCGCGCCTCAGGCCGGCAGGACCGGGCGCCGGTCGCGCCAGGGCGTCGCGCGCTCCCAGGCCCGGCCGATGCGCAGGACGAGCGCGTCGTCGAGCGGCGGCGCGGCGACCTGCGCGGCCATCGGCAGGCCCTGCGCGTCGAAGCCCGTGCAGGTGCTGAGCGCGGGCATGCCGAGGAGGTTGAACGGCGCGGTGATGAGCGGCCGGCGCAGGTAGTAGAATTTCTGCATGCTCGCCACCGGCGCGGGCGGCGCGAGCGTCCCGGCGCAGACGATCGCGTCGACGTCGCGCATCGCCTCGCGCGTCGCGGCGGCGAGGCGGCGGCGCAGGCGCTGGGCGCGCAGGTAGTCCTCCGCGCGCACGAAGGAGCCGAGGAACATGCGCCCGCGCGTGAAGGCGCTGACCTTCTCTGGCGACGCGCGCAGCCAGGGCGCGTTGTTGAGGAAGGCCTCGCTCGACATGATCGTCGTGTTGGCGACCGTGTAGTCCCAGAGGTCGGGCAGCACGACCTCGCTGATGCGCGCGCCCATGCGCCCGAGCGTGGCGGCCACCTCCTCGAGGTTGGCGTTGACCTCGGGCGTGCCGAGATCCGGCCCGTCGGAGAAGTTGCGCACGACGCCGATGCGCAGCCCCTTCACCTCGGCGCCGGGCGAGGCGACGTCGCCGCGCGGCACGACGCCCAGCGTCGCCGCGTCCCTGGGGTCCGGCCCCATGATCGCGGCGAGGATCAGCGCGCAATCCTCGGTTGTCCAGGCCATCGGCCCGGGATGGTCGAGCGACTGCGCGAGCGGGTGGATGCCGTGGTTGCTGGCGAGGCCGTAGGTCGGCTTGTGCGCCGCGATGGCGTTGAGCGCCGCGGGGATGCGCACCGAGCCGCCCGTGTCCGTGCCGATCGCGCCGAGGCAGAGACCGGCCGCGACCGCGACGCCCGCGCCGCTCGACGAGCCGCCGGCATAGACCTCCGGGTTCCACGGGTTGCGCGCAGGCGGCGCGAAGGCGTCGAGCGCCGGGCCGCCGAGGCAGAATTCGTGGCATTCGAGCTTGCCGAGGATGACCGCGCCGGCGCGTCGCAGCCGCGCGACTACCTCCGCGTCCTCCGCGGGCACGCGGTCGGCGAAGACGCGCGAGCCGAAGGTCGTGCGCAGGCCCGCGGTGTCGATCGCGTCCTTGATGGCGACCGGGATGCCGTGCAGCGGGCCGCGCCACCGGCCGCGCGCGATCTCCGCCTCGGCCTGGCGCGCGGCCGCGCGCGCCTCGTCGGCCGCCACCAGCAGGAAGGAGCGCAGGTGGCCGTCATGGCGCGCGATCCGCGCGAGGCAGAGCTCGACGAGCGCGACCGGCGAGAGGCGGCCGGCGCGGATCTCCGGCGCGGCCTGGGCGATGGTGGGCGGGAAGGGCTCGCTCACCGGCCGCGCTCCCAGGCCTCGGCCGCGCTCGACGGCCACGGCTCCTCCGCGCGGATCCCCGGCGCGTCGAGGCGCGCGAGAAGCGCGGCCAGCACGCCATGCGCGGCGTGGAGCTCCGCCAGCTCGGCCTCGCCCATGCGCAGGCCATTGGCCTCGGCCAGCGCGCGGAAGGCCGCGAGGTCGAGGGCGCGCGGCGGAGATGTCTCGTCCATGGACTCGTCCTTCGGGATTTCCTGCCGGGACGGCGGGGCCTAAGATTAGCCGCATGCGCGGCGCGCCATGCAAGCGCGCCGGCACTCGCGGAGGGAAGCAGGCTCATGAGGCAGTCGATCGCTCGTTGGATACTCGCCGCCGCCCTCGCGGGGCTCGCCGCGCCGGCGCTCGCGCAGACGCTCGTCGTCGCGGCGCTCAAGACCCCTGGAGGCGTCGATGGCGACGCGCTGAAGCCGGGCACGCAGAACGCGGTCACGCAGGTCTACGAGGGCCTCACCGCCTATGCGCGCAGCGTCGACGCCGACGGCGTAGGGCGCCTCGACTTCACCAGGGTCGTGCCGCACCTCGCCGAGGGCTGGACCGTTACGCCCGACGGGCTGACCTACGTCTTCACCCTGCGCAAGGGCGTGCGCAGCTTCTTCGGCAACGAGATGACGGCGGCCGACGTCGTCTGGGGCTGGGAGAAGTCGATCGCCCAGAAGCGCACCGGCCTGTTCATCGCCAATGTCACGGGCGTCGAGAAGATCGAGGCGCTCGACAGCCATGTCGTGCGCTTCACCCTGCGCGCGCCGAGCATGGTGTTCCTGCACCTGCTCACCAACTACGTGCCCGCGATCTACGACTCGACCGAGGTCAGGAAGCACGCGACGGCCGACGATCCCTGGGCGCTGCGCTGGATCGACGCCAACACCGCGGGCTTCGGCCCCTACCACATGGAGAGCGTGCGCCAGGGCGAGCAGGCGATCTTCGTCGCGAACCCCAACTACTTCGGCGGCGCGCCCTACTACAAGCGCGTGGTCTATCGCGAGATCCCGTCCGGCGCCTCGCGCTACCAGCTCCTGCTCTCCGGCCAGGCGCAGTGGATCGAGGAGCTCACCCACAAGCAGGTCGCCGACCTCCGGCGCGACCGGCGCGTCAAGGTCGTGGGCGTCGAGGGCACGGCGATGGCCTCAGTGCGCATGAACACGCGCTTCAAGCCCTTCGACGACGTGCGCGTGCGCCGCGCGATGGCGCTCGCCACCGACTACGACGGCATCAACGCCGCGGTCTTCGAGGGTTTGGCGACGCGGCCGCGCTCCATCGTGCCGCCGATCATCCCCGGCCACCTCGCCTCGCTGCCGCTGGTGCAACCCGACGCGGAGCGCGCGAAGGCGCTGCTCGCCGAGGCGGGATTCCCGGGCGGCATCGACGTCACGCTCGAATATGCGGGCCTCGAGTGGTGGGAAGAGGGCATCGCGATCCAGATGCAGCGCAGCCTCGCGGCCGCCGGCATCCGCGCGACGCCGAAGCGCATCACCGACGCCGACATGCGCGCGCGCGCGGCGATCAACCGGCGCGACCTGCCGCTCTTCACCTTCAAGGACTTTCCCTTCGCGCTCGACCCGATCTACAAGATGTTCAACGACGCCCACCAGAAGGGCGCGTCGAACCGCAACGGCTACGACAATCCGGACTTCGACCGGCTGCTCGACGCCGCGGCGGTGGAGATCGACCCGGCCCGGCGGCTTGCGATGGGCGAGCAGACGCAGCGCATGCACGCCGAGGACGCGACCTGGGTCTATATCGGCTATCCCGGGCATTTCGAGGCGATGCCGCCCTGCATGCGCGGCTACACCTGGTATCCCGACTACCACGAGCGCTGGCGCGAGCTGAGCTGCCAGTAGCGCCGTCCCTCGGGCCGTCCCGCGCCGCGCGTCGGCGCGGGCGGAAGGCCTCGGCGCCTCAGAGCGCTTCCTTGCGCAGCGGCGCGCGGCGGTCGCCATCCTCGGCAAGGATGCGCAGCAGCTTGCGCAGGCTCCGATCGGCCGCCTCGCGCGCGGCGTCGAGGAAGGCCTGGTCCTCGGCGAGCGCGGCGATCTCGGCCTCGGTCACGACGCCCCGTCCCACCAGCGCGCGTTCCAGCGCCATGCGGCGATGGCGCTCGACATGCAGCTGCGACGACAGCTCGAAGACGAGCGCGGCGAGCCGGTCGACGTCGATGCCCTCGAGGAAGGAGCGCTCGGGCTGCGCCTTGCGCTTCGCCGGGGCCTTGGCCTTCGCCGCGGTCATGCGGGCCTCCGCGCCTCGAGGACGGCCCATGGGAAGTGCCATTCGGGCCGCTCCGGCCATTCCAGCCGCTCGAGCCTGCCGCCGCCGCGCTCGTCGAAGGCGACCCAGCGCGCGTCCTCCAGCCCGGCCTTGCGGCAGAGCGCGCCCATGTCCGCGCCCATCGAGCCGGGCATGAAGGGCTCGTTGTTGCGTGCGCCATGCTCGGCGAGCGCGACGTCGCGGAACGCGTCGCCCGTCCAGGTGAAGTCGAGGAAGCGCAGAAGCCCGCCCGGCGCGAGCAGCCGCGCCGCCTCGCGCAGCGTCGCCTCGAGATGCGGGCGCGGCATCTCGTGGACCAGCATCGTCGAGGTGACGAGGTCGGCCGACCCGTCCTCGAGGCCGGTACGCGCGCAATCCGCCTGGCGGAAGCGGATGTCCAGGCCCTGGGCGCTGGCGCGCTCCGCGGCGAGCGCGAGGCAGGGCGCGGCGAGGTCGACGCCGATCACCTCCGCCTCGGGGAAGGCGCGCTTGAACGGCCAGGTCGACTTGCCGAAGCCGCAGCCCAGGTCGACGATACGCCGGTAGTCGCGCGGCGGGACCGCGGTCTGCACGAAGGCGCGGTGGAAGGTGTAGTCGTCGTTGACGCCGAGCATGACCAGCTTCGCGCCGAGCTCGTAGACGTCGGCGCTGGCATCGCCCTTCCAGACGCCGCCGGGCTGCACGTGGATGTCCCAGTCGGTGTACCAGTCCGGCAGCTCGAGCGACGCGTCGAGTTCCAGCCGCGCCGGGCCGGCGGGGACGGCGCGCGCCTTGCCGTTGCGCGCGACCGCGTCGGACACCGCGCGCCAGAGCATCTTCTGCGAGCCGCGCTCCATCCACGCGAACCAGCGATAGGAAGGCAGCGCATGGACGACCGGCGCGGCCCCCTTGCGGTCGCGCGGGCCGCGTTCCTTCGTGCGCGCGTCGTATTGCGCGCGCAGCGCCGGGTACATCGCGTCGGCCCAGCGCCTGCGCAGCGTGAGAACGAAGTCGATGGAGGCGCGGTCCTCGTGCGAGAGCTTCATGGCCGTCCTGTTCCTCCTCGCTACCTCCCGGCAGTTTGGGCAAACTCTCCGCCGGAATCCAAGCCTCGCGCCGGGAGAAGCCGCGCATGACGTCCACGCGCCATCCGCATGCACTGGCCCCGGTGCGCATCGGCGGGGTCGAGCTCCGCAACCGGATCTTCGTCCCGGCGCATACCACCAACTACGGCCGCGACCACCTGCCGAGCGACCGCCACCTCGAGTACCACCGCGCCCGCGCGCGCGGCGGCGCGGGGCTCGTGATCTTCGAATCGATCCGCGTGCAGCGGAACACGGTCGGCCGGCCGCAGGGCGTCGCTGGCTACGACCCGCGCTGCGTCGCGCCCTTCGCGCGCATCGCGCGCGCGGTGCAGGACGAGGGCGCGCGCATCTTCGGCCAGGTCATCCATCTCGGCCGCCAGATCGAGGGCGAATGGGAGCGCACCGTGTCCTGGGGCGCCTCCGCGGTGCGCTGGAGCCCGACGGCGCAGCTGCCCCACGCCATGACGCGCGGCGAGATGGACGCCGTGGTCGAGGGGCACGTGCGCAGCGCGCTGCACCTGCGCGAGGCGGGCTTCGACGGCATCGAGGTGACGGCCGGGCATGGCCACCTGCTGCAGCAGTTCATGTCGCCCGCCTCGAACCGGCGCGAGGACGAGTTCGGCGGCTCTCTCGCCAACCGCCTGCGCTTCCCGCTCGCGGTCATCGCCGCGGTGCGCGCGGCGATCGGGCCGGGCATGGCGATGGGCATCCGCGTCAGCGCGGAGGAATACATCGAGGGCGGGCTCGGCCTCGCCGACATGGAGGAGATCTGCGTGGCGATCGCGCGCGCCGTGCCGCTCGACTTCGTCAACGTCTCGCATTCCGCCTACCACGCGAGCTACTCGCTCGCGACGCAGATGGCGGACATGAACATCGACCCCGCGCCGTTCCGCGCGCTGCCGCGCGCGATTCGCGGCGCGCTGCGCGCGGCCGGCTGCGAGGCGCCTGTCTTCGCGGTGTGCAGGTTCCGCGGCGTCGCCGAGGCGGAGGAGATGATCGCCTCGGGCGCCGCCGACCTCGTCGGCATGGCGCGCGCGCACCTCGCCGACCCCGACCTCGTGCGCAAGGCGATGGAGGGCCGGGACGACGAGCACCGGCCCTGCATCGGCTGCAACCAGGGCTGCGCGGGCATGCTGGAGCGCAACCTGCCGCTCACCTGCCTCGTCAACCCGCGCGGCGGCCGCGAGGGCGACATGAAGCTGCCTCAGGACAGCCCGGCCGCGAGCCCGCGCGAGATCCTCGTCGTCGGCGCGGGACCCGCCGGGCTCGAGGCCGCCTGGGTCGCCGCCGCGCGCGGCCATCGCGTGCGCGTCTGGGAGCGCGACGCCGAGCCGGGCGGCCAGCTCAGGTGGATCCGCGCGATGCCGCATCGCGCCGAGTTCATGGGCCTGCTCGACCACCAGCTCGCGATGTGCCGCCGCCACGGCGTCGCCATCGAGACGGGCCGCGAGGCGGATGTCGCGTCGATCCGCGCCTCGGGCGCGGGCCTCGTCGTGCTCGCGACCGGGTCGCGGCCCGTGCCCTCGTCGCTGCCCGGTGGAGGGCGCGTGCTGTCGATGCAGGACGCGCTCGCCGCGCCCGATGCATGCGGCGCGCGCGTCGCGCTGCTCGACGCGATCGGCGAATGGAGCAGCCTGTCGCTCGCCGAGCACCTGGCGCGCACCGGCCGCAAGGTCGAGGTGTTCGTGCCGGTCGCCGCCTTCGCCTGGCGCACGACGATCTACTCGACGCTCGCCAACCGCCGCCGCCTGCGCGAGCTCGGCGTGCGCATCTCGCTGCTGCGCGCGGCGCGCTCCTGGGACGGGCTGGTCCTCGCGGTCGAGGACCTCTCGACCGGCGAGGTCGAGGCGCGCGCGGGCTTCGACAGCGTCGTCGCCGCCGACTACAACCGCGCGGAGGACGGCCTCCTCCACGCGCTCGAGGCGGCCGGCCTGCCGGTGCGCGCGATCGGCGACTGCCAGGCCCCGCGCACCGCGCTGGAGGCCGTCTTCGAAGGTCATGAACTGGGGTTGAACGCATGAGCGACACCGTCCTCGTCACCGGAGCCAGCGGCTTCGTTGGGCTCAACGTCGTCGAGGCGCTGCTGGGCGCCGGGCGATCCGTCGTGGCGCTGTCGCATGACGACCTGCCGGCGACCGCGGCCGCCGCCTTCGCGCGCCTGCCGGGCAAGCTGGAGGCGGTGCGCGCCGACATCCTCGCGCCGGGCCTGCTCGGCGATCTCGTCCGCGCCCATGGCGTGCGCGAGGCGGTGCATCTCGCCGCCATCACCTTCGGCGCGCAGGAGGACCCACGCGGCTCGTCGCGCGTGCTCGACGTCAACGCGATCGGCACGCTGGCGATGTTCGAGGCGGCGGTCGCGCATCGCCTGCGCCGCGTCGTCTATTCCAGCTCGACCGCCGTCTATGGCGAGGCGCCGCTGCTCGAGGAGAGCCTCGACGAGGACACGGCCCCGCGGCCCTTCACGCTCTACGGGATCACGAAGCTGCTCGGCGAGCGGATGATGCGGCATTTCCGCGACAGCCATGGGCTCGACGCGGTCGCCGCGCGCTTCGCCTCGGTCTTCGGGCCCTGGGAGCGCGACACCGGGCTGCGCGCGACGCTGAGCCCGCCCTGGCAGCTCGCGCGCCTCGCGCTGCGCGGCGAGGAGGCGCGCATCCACGCCCAGGGCATGCGCGACTGGGTCCATGGCGGCGACGTCGCGCGCGCGGTGGCGCTGCTGCTCGGCGCCGCGCGGCCTCGCCACGAGGTCTACGACGTCAACATCGGCGAGACCTGGCACCTGCGCATGATGGCCGAGGCGCTGGCCGCCGAGTTCCCGGGCTTCCGCTTCCGCGTCGTCGAGGACGAGGCGGAGTCGAACATCTCCTACTTCATGCCGCTCGGCCGGCGGCGCGCGATCTCGGCGAACCGGAACCTCGCGGGCGAGTTTGGCTTCCGCCCCGAATTCCCGCCCGCCGCCGCCGCGCGCCACTACGCCGCCTGGGTCCGCGCGCACCCCGGCATCTTCGGCGGCTGAGTATCGCAACCGGGGACAAGAGATGGAGGCACGCGCCACGGGTCGGCAGGCAATGATCCTCGCCGGGCTCTTGCAGGGCGGGCTCCTGCTATCCCTGCACGAATGGTTCCGGGCCTTCGGATACAAGGCATCCGACCTCGCCTGGATCGTGCCCGCCTACGTCTTGGCCGTCCTCGCGCCGGTCACCTTCAGCTTCCTGAGGGGCGAGTTCCCCGTCCGCCGGAGCCTGGCGGGAGCGCTCGGCGCGTCGCTGCCCTTCGTCGCGACGGCGGCGTGGCTAGGCTGGTCGTCGCGCCCGTTCGCCGAGGAGCCCCGAGTCCTCGCTCCCGTCGCGTCCGGCCTCGTCCTCTTCTGCGTCGCCAGCGCCGTCGCGTGGTTCATCCTTCTGCCCTTCGTGCAGTCGCGGCTGCGCGAGGGGAGGATGTCGTTCCGCTACGCCCGCCTGTTCGACGACGCGTGGCGCAACGCCCTCCTGCTGGCGAACTGCGCCCTGTTCGCGGCGCTCTTCTGGGCGCTCCTGAAGCTGTGGGCGGGGCTGTTCCTCGTCCTGCGCATCGGGGTCTTCAGCGACCTCTTCGCCAGCCGTTCCTTCGCGTATCCCGCGACGGCCGTCGCGATCGGCTTCGCGATCTCGCTCGAGGAAAGGGAGGCTGGCGCGCTGCGGACGCTGAGGCGCCACCTGCTCGCCTTCCAGACGCGCCTGCTGCCGCTCGCGGCCCTGATCGTCGTGCTGTTCCTCGGCGCGCTGCCCATCGCCGGGCTGGAGCTCGTCTGGTCGACGGGCCATGCGACGCCGCTGCTCCTGGGCGTCCTGGCGGTCCTCGTCTGCCTCGCGAACGCCGCGTGGCAGGACGGCGCGCAGCCCGCGCCGTTTCCGGCGCCCGTGCAATGGCTGGTGCGCGGGGCCCTTGCGCTGTCCCCCGTGCTGGCGGGCCTGTGCATCTGGTCGCTGTCCCTGCGCGTCGCGCAGCATGGATGGTCGGTCGATCGCGCCTGGGCGGCCGTGCTGGTGGCGATCGCGAGCCTCTATGCGCTCGGCTATGCCGCCTGCGCGCTCATGCGGGGTTAGCTGCGGCTGCTGGGCACGGTCAATACCTGGCTGGCGCTCGCGGTGGTCGCCACCTTGCTGGCCATCCACACGCCGCTGCTCGATCCGGCGGCGTTGTCGACGGGCAGCCAGGTGCGACGCCTGCTCTCGGGCGCGACGCCGCCCGAGCGCTTCGACTTCGATCACCTGCGCTTCGATCTCGGCCGCACCGGGGTCGGCGCGCTGCACGCGCTCGCCGCGCTCGGCGACCATCCGCAGGCGGACGCCATCCGGGCGAAGGCGAGGGAGGCCCTTGCGCGCAAGGACCGATACGCGGCGGAGCCGGTCGTCCTCGACGCGCCGGCGATCAGGGCGCGGCTGGTGGCGCATCCGGCGGGCAGCGCCGTGCCGGACGGCTTCGTCGCCTTCCTTGCGGAGCGGCTGGCGACCCGCAACGCAAGCCACGACCTCCGTGCGCTGCGAAGCGGAAAGGCGGTGCCGCTGCTCGCCATCGACCTCGGGATGGGACCGGAGCCGGAACTGGTCCTGATGGCGTCGCCCTTTCCCGCCTTCGCCACCGTCGACGGGAGATGGCGGCAGATCGGCAATTTCAGCTTTGGTGGCCCGCTCGCCAGCGCCGACGAGATCGCCGCGCTGCTCCAGCGCGGCGACGTGCGGCCCGTCGAGCGTGCGTGGAGCGACCTGCGCTTCGGCGACCGCAGGGGCGTCCTCGTGCTGCGCCCCGACCAGCCCTGACCGCGCCGCGAGCCGGCGCCTCAGGGACGGACGCCGGGCGTCTCCATCTCCATGCCGCGCGCGCGGTCCATCAGGAAGGCCTCGAGCGCGACGTATTCCGGCGCGCCATAGGCAAAGGGCTCGGCGCGCACGCCGGTGAGGCAGCCGCGGATGCGCCGCTGCAGCGAGCCGATGTCCTGCCATTCGAGGCGATAGATCGGATAGCCCGTGGGATGCGCCTCCGGGATCGTCGAGGCGCCGAGCTTCCGCCCCGCGTTGTCGTCGTGGCACTGCGCGCAGGAGAGGTTGAGCTGCCCGAGCCGCGCCTGCCACAGCGCGCGCCCCGCCTCGATCGTCGGCGCGAGGCGCGCATCCTCCCCGGTCGAGATCCTGCTGCCGCGCGAGCGATGCGCGACGAAGGTCGCGAGCGCGAGCAGCTCGCGCCCCTCGCGGCGTGGCGCGGGCGCGCCCTGGCGCTCCTCGCGGCATTGCGCGATGCGCCCGGCGAGGTCGATCGCCTCGCCGCGCGTCGCGTCGAAGGCGGGATGGCGCGCGGCGACGCCGTCCATCGAGGCGGCGTCGGCGCCGTGGCACGAGGCGCAGCTGCGCCCCGCCGGCCCGGCCGGCGCCTTCCACAGCTCCTCGCCCTCGAGCACCGAGAGCATGCCGGGGTTCGCCTTGTCGTCGCGCTGCATCGCCTGCGTCTCGCGGCTCGTGTAGGCCGAGCCCGGGCGCCGCGCGTCGACGCCCGCGGACTGCGCCCAGGCCGCTGCCGCCGCGCCCAGCGCCGCAAGCGCCGCGACGGCGAGCGCCGCGCGCCTCACGCGACCTCGATGGTCGCGCGCTCCTCGCGCACGGCGCCGCGATCGTCGATCCAGCGGAAGACGAGCTCGCCGCTGCGCGTCGCGCGCATGCGGAAGGCGATGTAGGGATTGGCGGAGATCGCGGGATGCAGGTCCGCGGCGAAGACGGTGGCGCCGTCATGGTGGCACTCGAAGCGGCGCAGGATGAGCCGCGGCACGAAGCCGCCCTGCGGCAGCGGCCGGAAGCCGGTCTCCATCTCGTGCTGGACCATGGCGCGGATCTCCACGACCTCGCCCCTGCGGGCGCGCGGCGGGACGCTGACGAGGGCGCGGCTCATGGCGGCTCAGCCCTCGATGCAGGCGGGAAGGGTGACGATCAGCTCCGCGCTCGCCGCCCAGACGCTGCCGTCCTTCATCCGCGCGAGGGCGTGGACGGTCTGCGTGTCGCCGAGCCGGATGCGCGTCGCGACCCAGGCCTCGCCGCAGCGCGGGCCGAGATGGAAGCGCGCGATGTCGGGCAGCGGGTTGCGCTCGTTGAACAGCGCGATCTCCACGACATGGTCCTCCTCGGTCATCGGGCTGTCGACGCGCACCACGGTCGGCACCGCGTTGCCGTTCTCGACCAGCGTCGGCATGTCGAGCTCGACGCGCCCGCGCCGCGGCTCGGCGCCGCCAGCGAAGGCGCGCATCGCCGCGCGCGCCGCCTCTGGCGCGGCGCCCGCGTGGCGCGGCGCGGCGGCGAGGGCGAGGCCGCCGGCGAGGACGAGGCGACGCGATGGCGCGCGCAGGGTCATGTCGATGTCTCCGTCATTTCAGCGTCGCGAGGAAGGCCACGACGTCCTCCACCTCGCGCGCGGTGAGGATCGGCCTGCCGCGATGCGCGGCGCCGACGCGCCGCAGGCCCTCGGCGCGGTGGTAGGCGGGCATGATCGTGTCGGGCGCGAGCACCGACGGGTCGGCGATGCGCAGGCGCAGCTGCGCCTCGCTCCAGCGCGCGCCCGCGCCCTCGAGCCCGGGCGCGAGGTTGCCCATGAAGCGCAGCTCGGGGAAGGGGCCGGAATGGCACAGAACGCAGAGCCCCTTCTGCCGGTCGGCGACGATCGCGCGGCCGCGCGCCGCGTCGCCGGCCTCGCCGCCGAGCGGCGCGGGGATGCCGTCCTCGACGACGGCGAAGGGAACGACCTGCGCGCGCGCGGCGCCGATCGCCGCGGGAAGCGTCGCCCCGAGCAGCGTCGCCCCCAGCAGCGTCGCCGCACGCAGCAGGATCGCGCGCCGCGCGCCGCGCTCAGCCATAGGTCTCGGCCGCGATGGCGGCGAACCAGGCCTCGGCATGGCTGGCCTCGAGCCGGCGGTCCTCGGGCGGCGCGTCGAGCGGGCTGGTGCCGCCGGAGCCGGGGATCTCGGCGAGCAGCCCGTTCGCGGCGGGCCGGTAGACGCCGGCGACCGAGATGCCGGTGCCCGGCGCGACCAGGCTGTAGCAGGTGTTGATCAGCCGCGGCTCCGCGGGCGCGCGGCCCGCGAGCAGCGCGGCGATCACCTCGGCGCAGGCCTTGGCCTGCGCGTTCGCGGCGAAGGCCGATTTCGGCATCGCGCCCATGACGGCCGCGTCGCCGATGACGTGGATCCCCGGCTGCAGCCGCGATTCGAAGGTCGCGGGATCGACCGGGCACCAGCCGGAGCGGTCGGCGACGCCGGCCTCGCGCGCGATCGGCGCGGCGCGCTGCGGCGGGATGACGTTGGCGACGTCGACGCGATGGCGCTCGAACTCCGCGACGAGGACGCGCTCGCGCGCCTGCACCTCGATCACGCGGCCGCCGCGCGACAGCGGCACCCATTCGACGATGCCGGGATAGAGCTCGCGCCATGCCTTCTCGAACAGGCGCTGCTTCGAGAAGCCGTCCTTGGCGTCGAGCAGCAGCAGCCTGGAGCGCGGCTTGCGCGTCGACAGGTAGTGGGCGACCAGGCTCGCGCGCTCGTAGGGCCCGGGCGGGCAGCGATAGGGATTGGCGGGGATGGACATGGCGACGACGCCGCCATCGTCCATCGCCTCGAGCTGCGCGCGCAGCAGCGTGGTCTGCGGCCCCGCGCGCCAGGCATGCGGCATGGCCTCGGTCGCCGCGGCGTCGTAGCCGGGCAGGGCGTCGAGGCGGATCTCCACCCCCGGCGCGAGCACGAGCCGGTCATAGGCGAGCACGATGCCGTCGGTGAGCGCGACGCGCCGCGCGAGCGGGTCGATCACGCTCGCCGCCTGCGCGGCGACGGCGACGCCCGCGGCGCGCAGCCCGTCGAAGCCGAAGCGCTGCTCCTCGAGGTCGCGCATCCCCGCGACGACGAGGTTGCTGAACGGGCAGGCGAGGTAGCTCGTCGCCGGCTCCACCAGCGTCGTCGCGATGCCCGCGGCGGCAAGGCGGCGCGCGCAGGTCGCGCCCGCGAAGCCGCCGCCCACCACGACCACGCGCGCCGCCGCCTGCGCGATCGCCGGCGCGGCGAGGGTGGACGCGACGGGCGCCGCGGCGAGGCCGCGCAGGAAGCCGCGGCGCCTCATGGCGCTGGCTTCGCGAAGAAGGCGGCGAGCGCGTCGAGCTCCTCGACCGAGAAGCCCTTCGCGATGCGGTCCATCAAGGTCCCGTGGCGCTCGCCGGAGCGGTAGCCGCGCAGCGCCGCGGCGAGTTCCTCCGCGGGGCGGCCATGGATCGGCGGGATCGAGGTCGCGCGCACGGCCGGCACGTGGCAGCCGGTGCAGGCCGAGGCGCCGGGCGGCGCCTCGGCGTCCCCGGACGCGAACGCGGCGCCGGGCACGCAGCACCACAGCGCCGCCGCCAGGAGCCGCGCGGCGGCGGCGCCCGGGCGGGCGGCGGAGGGGCGGCGGTGCGGCCGCCCCTCCACGCTCAGGCCTTGCGCAGGTCGTGCTTGGAGAGCGGCAGGTCGCGGATGCGCTTGCCGGTCGCCGCGAAGATCGCGTTGAGCACGGCCGGCGCCGCCACGAAGATCGTGGGCTCGCCCACGCCGCCCCAGAAGTCGCCGGATGGCATCAGGATCGATTCCACGACCGGCATGTCCTCGAGCAGCATGCAGGGATAGGAATCGAAGTTCTCCTGCTCGACCTTGCCGTCCTTGATCGTGATCTCCTGCATCAGCGCGGCCGAGAGGCCGTAGACGAACGAGCCCTCGATCTGCGCGGCGACCTGCTGCGGATTGACGACATGGCCGCAATCGGTGGCCGCGACGATGCGATGGACCTTCACCCCGCCGCGCTGCGTGATCGACACCTCGGCGCAGGCGGCCACGTAGCTGCCATAGCCCATGTGCTGCGCGAGGCCGCGGAACACGCCGGCGGGCGCCGGCTTGCCCCAGCCCGCGCGCTCGGCGACCGCGTTCAGCACCCCGAGGTGCTTCGGCGAGTTGCCCAGCATCTTCCTGCGGAACTCCAGCGGGTCCTGGCCGGCGGCATGCGCCAGCTCGTCCATGAAGCACTCAAGGTAGATGGCGTTCTGGTTGTTGTTCACGCCGCGCCAGAAGCCGGCGGGAACAGGCGGGTTGCGCATCGCGTGGTCGATCATGAGGTTCGGGATCGAGTAGCCGAACCGACCCTCGGCGCCGCTCGGGTTGAGGCCCTGGAACACGACCGGGTCGCGGCCGTTCTGCAGCCCGTTCGGGTTGACGGTGGCGAGGATCGACTGGCCGGAGATGCGCATCTTCAGCGCCGTCAGGTTGCCCTGCGCGTCGAGGCCGCCGGTCAGCTTGCACATCGTCACCGGGTGGTACCAGCCGTGGAGCATGTCCTCCTCGCGCGACCAGACCAGCTTGATCGGCGTGCCCGGGAACTCCTTGGCGAGGATCACGGCCTGGCGCACGTAGTCGTGGCTGGTGGCGCGACGCCCGAAGCCGCCGCCGAGGTCGATGCGGTAGACCTCGCACTGCGCCGGCGGCAGGCCCGACGCGGCCGCCGCCGTGGCGAGCGCGCTCTCGCCGTTCTGCGTCGGGCACCATACCTCGACGCGGTCGAGCGCGGCGCTCCAGCGCGCCGTCGCGTTCATCGGCTCCATCGTGACGTGGTGCTGGTGCGGCACCGAGTAGACCGCCTCGATGCGCTTCGCCGCGGCCGCGATCGCCGCGTCGGCGTCGCCGGCCTTGTTGCCCTCGAAGGCCTCCCTGGCGTCGAGGCCCGCGCGCAGCATCGCGGCGGTGTCGTCGCTCGAGGCCTTGGCGTTGGGGCCGAGGTCCCACTCGATCTTCAGGGCGTCGAGCGCGGTCTTGGCCTGCCACCACGTTTCGGCCACCACCGCGACCGCGCCGTCGCCGACCGCGACCACCTTGCGCACGCCGGCCTTGCCGGCGACCGAGGCCGCGTCGAAGGACTTGAGCTTGCCGCCGAGCAGGACCGGGCAGGCCCTGATCGCGGCGTTGAGCATGCCCGGCATCTTCAGGTCGATGCCGAAGACTTTGCGGCCATCGACCTTGTCGGCGGTGTCGAGCCGCTGCATCGACTTGCCCGCGATCGTCCAGCTCTTCGGATCCTTGAGCGGGACGTCCTTGGGCGCCTCGAGCCTGGCGGCCGCGTCGGCGACCTTGCCGTAGGTCGTGCTGCGCCCGGAGGCGGCATGCGTGATGACGCCCTTGGCGGCGGTGCATTCCGAGGCGGGAACGTTCCATTGCTGGGCCGCGGCCTGGACCAGCATCATGCGCGCGGCGGCGCCGCCCTTGCGCACATATTCCTGCGACTGGCGGATGCCCTGGCTGCCCGCGGTCTGGAAGTTCCCCCAGACGCGGTTGCGGGCGAGGTTCTGGCCGGGCGTCGGGTACTCGTAGCCGACCTTTGCCCAGTCGCACTCGAGCTCCTCGGCGACGAGCTGCACGAGGCCGGTGACGGTGCCCTGGCCCATGTCGATGCGGGCGACGCGCACGACGACGCTGTCGTCGGGCTTCACCACGACCCAGGCGTTCACCTCGGGCGTGGCGCCCTGGGCGGCGGCCTCGCGGCCGGCGCCGAAGGGGATGTGGAAGCCGAGCGTCAGGCCGCCGGCCGCGGCGGCGGAGCCGGCGAGGAAGCGGCGGCGCGAGGTATCGATGGCGACGGTCATTTTCATGTACCTCCCTGCCTCAGCCCGCGATCCCGGCGGCCTGCTTGATGCCCGCCTTGATCCGGTTGTAGGTGCCGCAGCGGCAGATGTTGATCATCGCCTCGGCGATCTGCTCATCGGTGGGCTTGGGCGTGCGCGCCAGCAGCGCGGCCGCCGTCATCAGCTGGCCCGTCTGGCAGTAGCCGCATTGCGGCACGTCGAGCGCGACCCATGCCTTCTGCAGCGGATGCGAGCCGTCGGGCGACAGGCCCTCGATCGTCGTGATCTTCTGGTCGGGCCCGACCGCGGAGACCGGCAGCGAGCACGAGCGGATCGGCTCGCCGTCGAGATGCACGGTGCACGCGCCGCATTGCGCGACGCCGCAGCCATACTTGGTGCCGGTCAGGCCGACCTGCTCGCGGATGACCCAGAGCAGGGGCGTGTCGGGATCCACGTTCACGTCGTGCGTCTTGCCGTTGATCGTCAGGCGCGCCATCGACCTTCCTCCCGTCCAAGCGAAGCCGCGCCGCTAGGCCGCGACGCGCGAGTCCGAGACGCTAGAGCGCCGCGCGCGCGCCTGCCAGCCCGGAGAGGCGCGGCAAGACCACTATTTCGCTGTGGGTTCGGGGGTGTCCCGTCGCCGCGCTGGCGCGCGGCGCCACCCCTCCCATCCGCGCGATGCGCGGACGGGAGGGGAGCCGGGAAGGACCACCTGGCTCCAGGCCCCGCGCTCGAGGAGGCCGGGGCGAGCCTCGGCGCCGGGCCGCTGCGCAGCTTCTTCCTCGTCACGCTGCCGCTGCTCTGGCCGACCATGCTCGCGGGCTGGCTCTTCGCCTTCATCGTCTCCTTCGGCGAGCTCAACACGGCGATCTTCCTCACCGGGCCGGGCACTACGACGCTGCCGATCGAGATCTTCAGCTACCTGCAGTTCCAGGGCAGCCAGCTCGTGATCGCCGCGGCCTCGGCGCTGCAGGTCGCGATGATCGTGGTCATGGTCGCGGCGATCGAGCGGGTCGTCGGCATTGGCCGGATCGTCCGGTCGCGCTAGCCTCGCGCGACGCAGCGCAGCGCAGGGAGCATCGAGATGAGCGAGACGCCGAAGGCCGCCGAGCCCGAGAACCTGGCGATGATCGAGAAGCGCCGGATCGAGGCGGAGATCCTGAAGCACGTCCACGACGCGCTCGTCGCCTCGCATGGCGAGGTGGTGGCGCAGGCGACCATCGCCGAATCGGTGCGCCGCTCCGCGATCGAGCAGGCGCGGCGCTTCGCCGACGCGGCGGGCGGCCAGACGAGCCTGCAGAGCTTCATCGACCGCCAGGCGCTGTGGACCAAGGGCGGGGCGCTGGAGATCCAGGTCCGCAAGCGCACCGAGGACGAGTACCATTTCGACGTCGTGCGCTGCCGCTACGCGGAGATGTACCGCGAGATGGGCCTCGGCCATATCGGCCACCTGCTCTCCTGCAACCGCGACTTCGTGTTCAGCGAGGGCTACGACCCGAACCTGAAGCTCGAGCGGCCGCAGACGATCATGCAGGGCGGCAAGTGCTGCGACTTCCGCTACCGCTACGAGAAGAAGCCGGCCGGCGGCGCCTGACCGCCCGCCGCCCGCATCCATCCCATCGGGGAGACCGCACGTGTCCAACGCAAGCCGCCCGGCGCGGGTGGCGCAATTCGCCTGCGAGAAGAAGCCCGCGACCGGGTCGCGCGGCATGGTCGTCACCAACCACCCGCTCGCCTCGGCCGCTGGCGCGGAGATGCTGCTCGCCGGCGGCAACGCCATCGATGCCGCGATCGCCTCGCTCTTCGCGCTGACCGTGGTCGAGCCGATGATGGTCGGCGTGCTCGGCGGCGGCGTCGCGCATGTCCGCCTCGCCGACGGGCGCCATGTCGTGCTCGACGGGCTGAGCACCGCGCCCGGCGCGGCGCGGCCGGACATGTACGAGACGGTCTCCGACGAGCTGCCGAACTACCGCGAGACGAAGGGCAGGAAGAACGCCATCGGCCCGCTCGCCATCGCGGTGCCGGGCGCGCTGCTCGGCTGGTGCACCGCGCTCGAGCGCTTCGGCAGCTTCCCGCTCGCCGACGTCATGGCGCCGGCGATCCGGCTGGCCGGGCGCGGCTTCGTCGCGACGCCCTACCTGCAGGACTGCACCACGGACACGGCCGCCGACATCGCGCGCGACCCGGGACTCGCGCGGCTCTTCCTGCCCGATGGCGCGCCGATCCGCGCGGGCGCGCGCCTGGTGCAGGGCGAATACGCCGACAGCCTGCGCGAGATCGCGCGCTCCGGGCCGTCGGCGCTCTATGCCGGCCCGCTCGGCGCGGCGCTGGCGGCGCATCTGCGCGCGGGCGGCGGCATCCTCGACGCGGCCGACCTCGCCGCCTACCGCCTCGAGGCGCGCGAGCCGATCCGCGGCACCTATCGCGGCTACGAGATCCTGGGCCCGCCGCCGCCCGCCTCGTCGGGCGTGCATGTCGTGCAGATGCTCAACGTGCTCGAGGGCTACGACGTCGGCGCGATGGGCTTCGGCTCCGCCGACGCGCTGCACCTCGTCGCCGAGGCGCTGCGCCTGGGCTTCGCGGACCGCGCGGCGGCGACGGCCGATCCCGCCTTCGTGCGCGTGCCGGTCGCGCGGCTGACCTCGAAGGACTACGCGGCCGAGCGCCGCGCGTCGCTCGACATGCGGCGCACCCGGCGCTGGACCGCCGGCGTCACCGGCGGCGAGAGCGCCAACACCACGCATCTCACCGTCGCCGACGACCGCGGCAACGTCGTCGCGAGCACCCAGACGATCAACGGCCTGTTCGGCGCCTGCGTGCAGGTGCCCGGCACCGGCATGATCGCCAACAACTACATGCTCAACTTCGACCCGCATCCCGGCCATGCGCTGTCGATCGCGCCGGGCAAGCGCTGCTTCACCTCGATGGCGCCGATGATGGCGCTGCGCGACGGCAGGATCGCCTTCGCGCTCGGCCTGCCGGGCGGGCTCAGGATCTTCCCCTCCGCCTTCCAGGCGATCCTCAACCTCGTCGACCACGGCATGACGCTGCAGGAGGCCGTCGAGGCCCCGCGCATCTGGACCGAGGGCGGCGTGCTCGAGATCGAGGACGCGATCCCGGACTCCGTCGCCGCCGAGCTGCGCGCGCGCGGCCACGAGGTCGTGCGCTCGCGGCGCATCGCGGGCGGCATGAACGCCATCGGCTTCGGCGCGGACGGCATGCTGACCGGCGCCGCGTGCTGGCGCGCCGACGGCACGCCGGTTGCCGTCTCCGGCGGGCTCGCGCGCGCCGGCGTGCGCTTCACCATCTGAGGGCCGGGCGGGCATCCGCCCCGGTCGACGCCTTCCAACCCCGAGAGAACAGCCATGACAGAGAAGATCGTCGTCCTCGACGCGCTCGCCCCGCGCACCGCCGAGCGCCTGCGCGGGATGCTTCCCCCGGGCTTCGAGATGATCCACGCCACGGAGCGCACGGAGCCGCATCTCTGCGAGATCCTCGCCGACGCCGACTACGCGGTCTCCGGCCAGGTCGCCGTCAACGAGGCGATGCTGCGCGCCGCGCGCAAGCTGAAGCTGCTGCACAAGTGGGGCGTCGGCGTCGACAACTTCGACCTCGACGCGGCGCGCGCGCTCGGCATCAAGGTCGCGCGCACCACGGGCAGCAACGCCGTGCCGGTCGCCGAGTTTGCGCTCGGCCTCATGCTCTGCGCGCTGCGCAACATGGCCTATGGCCACGAGGGGTTGCAGAAGGGCGAGTGGCGCACCTGGAAGATGCGCGACGCCTTCATGCTCTCCGGCAAGACCGTGGGCATCGTCGGCTTCGGCGCGATCGGCAAGACGCTGGCGCGGCTGCTGGCGGGCTTCGGCTGCCGGATCCTCTACACCAAGCCCACGCGCCTCGACGCGGCGGAGGAGGCGCGGCTCGGCGCGACCTGGGCGCCGCTCGCCGACCTGCTCGCGCAGTCCGACGTCGTGTCGCTGCACTGCCCGATGACCGACCAGACCCGCAACATGATCGACCGCCGCGCGCTGTCGACCATGAAGAAGACCGCCATCCTCGTGAACTGCGCGCGCGGCGGCGTCGTGGTGGAGGACGACCTTGTCTGGGCCCTGCGCGAGGGCGTCATCCACGCCGCGGCGAGCGACGTCTACGAGACGGAGCCGCTGCCGCCCGGCAGCACGCTGCTCGGCATCCCGAACATGGTCACGACGCCGCATCTCGCGGCGATGGCCGCCGACAACTTCGAGCCCTCGGTGCGCCGCATCTTCGAGAACATCAGGCGGCTCTCCGCGGGCGAGCC
>VGDA01000011.1 GCA_016869915.1 Alphaproteobacteria bacterium | reverse complement strand
CTAGCGCCACGCAGGTGAGCGGGTCGTCGGCGACCGAGACCGGCAGGCCGGTCGCGTTGCGCAGCACGACGTCAAGGTTGGAGAGCAGCGCGCCGCCCCCGGTCAGCACGATGCCCTTGTCGACGATGTCGGCCGCCAGTTCCGGCGCCGTGTGCTCGAGCGCGACCTTCACGGCCTCGACGATGTTCGACACCGGCTCCGTGAGGCTCTCCGCGATCTGCCGCTCGGAGATCAGCAGTTCCTTTGGCACGCCGTTCATGAGGTCGCGCCCCTTGATCTCCATCAGCCTGCCCTCGCCGTCCTCCGGCGGGGCGGCGGAGCCGATCTCCTTCTTGATGCGCTCGGCGGAGGATTCGCCGACCAGGAGGTTATGGTTGCGCCGGATGTAGCCGATGATGGCCTCGTCCATCTTGTCGCCGCCGACGCGCACCGACTTCGAGTAGACGATGCCGCCCAGCGACAGCACCGCGACTTCCGTCGTGCCGCCGCCGATGTCGACGACCATCGAGCCGGTCGGCTCGGTCACGGGCAGGCCCGCGCCGATCGCGGCGGCCATCGGCTCCTCGATCAGGAAGACGCGGCGCGCGCCCGCGGCCTCGGCCGATTCCTGGATCGCCCGGCGCTCGACGGCGGTGGAGCCCGACGGCACGCAGACGATCACCTGCGGCGAGGCGAAGGTACGGCGGTTGTGCACCTTGCGGATGAAGTGCTTGATCATCTCCTCCGCCAAGTGCTTGATCATCTCTTCCGCCACCTCGAAGTCGGCGATGACGCCGTCGCGGAGCGGCCGGATGGCGGTGATGTTGCCGGGCGTGCGGCCCAGCATGAGCTTCGCCTCGTCGCCCACGGCGAGGACCTGCTTCTTGCCCTTAACCTCCGCGATCGCGACCACCGAGGGTTCGTTCAGCACGATCCCGCGGCCCTTGACGTAGACGAGCGTGTTCGCCGTGCCGAGGTCGATCGCCATGTCGGCGGAAAGGAGGCCAAGCAGTCGCCCGAACATCGCAACTCCTGAAACGCACGCGAGCCGCATGGCGGCGGGGTACGCCGGGGCGGGGACGCCGCGGCGAGCGCCAGTGGGGCGCGGGAATGGGGCGGAATTGCGCCCGATCCGCGAGCGCCGGCCGGCGCGCCTGCCATGCGCCGGGGCGCCCCTGCGCGGGGCCGCCGGCCTTGGTTATGTGCCAGCCCGGCAGGCCCGAGTCGAGTCCGGAACGCCGCGCCGGGGGCCACCCCTCAGGCCAGCCGGTTCCTGTGGAACACGCCGGCCTTCATGATCGCGTCGAGATGGCGCCCCTGGTGGCAGAGCACCGAGAGGTCGGCCAGCGGGTCGCCATCCACCACCAGCAGGTCGGCGATGGCGCCGGCCCGGATGGCGCCCAGCCTGCCCTGCATGCGCAGGACCTCGGCCCCGCCCGAGGTCGCCTGGCGCAGGACCTCGGCGGCCGGGAGCACCCGGCCACGGATCAGGAACTCGTCAGACTGGCGCTCGTGCAGCTCGCCCAGCAGGTCGGAACCGAAGGCCATCCTCGTCCCCGCGCACGCGAAGATCTCGAGCGAGCGCAGCCCGGCCCCGCGCACGTTCTCGATCTTGGCGACGCTCTCGGCCGGGAAGCCCAGCGCGGCGCCCTGCTCGGCCAGAGCGTCGTAGGTCACCAGCGTCGGCACCGCGATGGCGCCTGCCGTGGCCATCGCCCGCGCCGTCTCGTCGTCGGCGAGGTTGCCGTGCTCGATCGTGCGCACGCCGCAGGCCACGGCGCGGCGGATCGCGGCCGGCGTGTAGGCATGGGCCATGACATAGGTCTGCGCGGCGTCCGCCTCGGCGCAGATCGCGCGCAGCTCGTCCTCGGAGAAGCCGGTGAAGCCGATCGGGTCGGTCGGCGAGGCGACGCCGCCGGACGCCATGACCTTGATCTGGCTCGCGCCCGCCTTGATCTCCTCGCGCACCGCGCGGCGGCAGGCATCGACGCCGTCGACGACGCGGCCCAGCCGGCCGAGCCGGCGGCAGCAGCCGCAGGCCGGCTCGTTCTCGTCCCAGCACCCGCGGAAATCGGCGTGCCCGCCGGTCTGGCTCAGCGCCTGCCCGGAGACGAAGAGCCGCGGCCCCGCGACGATGCCCGTGTCGACCGCGACCGAGAGCGCGTAGTCGGCGCCGCCGGCGTCGCGCACGCTGGTGAAGCCGCGATCGAGCATCCCGCGCAGGATGGCGACGCGACGCAGGACATAGGCCTGCAGCGTGTGCGGCACGCGGGCATTGGCGCCGAGGTCGAGCATCGTCGCCGTCGCGTGGACATGGCAGTCGATCAGGCCGGGCATCAGCGTGCGCCCGCGCAGGTCGAGCACGCTCGCCGAGGGTGAGGAGATCGGACGGTCCGAGACCTCGCGGATCTCCCCCTGCTCGACCAGCACGTCGCAGCCAGGGCGCAGCGCGTCGCCCTCGCCGTCATAGACCGACGCGTTCCTGAACAGGACCTGCATTGAGCCTCCCCCGCGCGAGCCCTTCCCGCGCGCCATCCGCGGTTCTAGGCGAGCGCGCGCCTCGCGGCCAGCGCGACATCGGCTTGCCCGGGGGCTCGCCCGGGCGAGCGGCGTCGTGCCATGCTCGGCGGATCCGAGGGGGAGTTCCACGATGCCGTTCCACGCGATGGCCCATTTCCTCGAGGCCCATCCGGACCTCGCCGTGTTCCTGGTCGTCGGGCTCGGCTACCTCGTCGGCAAGCTGAAGTATCGCGGCTTCGGGCCGGGCCCCGTGACGGGCGCGCTCTTCGCCGGGCTGCTCGTCGGGCAGTTCGCCGAGGTGCCGGTCTCGGACACGGCGAAGTCGATCCTCTTCCTGCTCTTCCTCTTCGGCATCGGCTACTCGGTCGGCCCCAAGTTCCTCAGCGCCGTGCGCGGCGACGGCCTGCCCGGCGTCGCGATCGGCATCGTCGTGCCGCCCGGCGTCGCGATCGGCATCGTCGTGCCGCTGGCCGCGATCGCCACGGCCGTCGTCGTGGCGCGCGTCCTCGGCCTCGATCCTGGCTTCGCCGCCGGGATGTTCTCCGGCTCGACGACGGAATCACCCGCCATCGGCACCGCGGCGGAGGCCATCCGCGCGCTGCCGATCCCGCAGGACCGCAAGGCGCTGCTGGTCGGCCACATCGCGGTGGCGGATGCGCTCTGCTACCTGTTCGGGGCGCTGGGCGTGATCCTGATGACCACGCTGGTCGGGCCATGGGTCCTCGGGATCGACGTCCGCGAGGAAGCCCGTAGGCTCGAGGAGAAATACGGGCTGGCCAAGGCGGGCGGCACCGGCACGGCCTGGCGCGCGGTCGAGCTGCGCGCCTACGAGATCCCGGCCGACGGCCGCATCGCCGGCATGGGCGTGCGCGAGGCGGAGGCCATGCTCGACGGCCATCGCGCCTTCATCCTCAGGCTGCGGCGCGACGGCGCGGTGCTCGACGCGACGCCGGAGACGATCCTGCGCGCCGGCGACGTCGTCGCCGTCACGGCGCGGCGCGCGGCGCTGGTCGAGGCGATCGGGCCGACGGCGCGCGAGGTCGAGGACCGCGAGCTGCTCGACGTCCCGACCCTCGCCCTCGACGTCTATGTCTCGGCGCCGAACGTCGTCGGCCGCACGCTTGCCGAGCTCGGCGCGCGCGAGGGCACACGGGGCGTCTTCGTGAGCCGCATCCAGCGCAGCGGCCTCGACATCCCCGTCGGGCCGCAGGCGGCGCTGGAGCGCGGCGACGTCGCGACCCTCGTCGGCCCCGCCCCCGCGGTCGAGGCCGCCGCCGCGCGCGCCGGCGCCGCGATCCGCGCCAGCGACCCCACCGACTTCGTGACGCTGGGGCTCGCGATCTTCCTCGGCGGGCTGATGGGCACGCTGGTGGCGATCGACATCGGCGCGGCGCATGTGTCGCTGAGCGTCAGCGTCGGCACGCTGGTCGCGGGGCTCTTCGTCGGATGGCTGCGCTCGCGCCGGCCGGTCTTCGCGCATATCCCGGACGGCGCCGTCGCGCTGATGACCTCGCTCGGCCTCGCGGCCTTCGTGGGCATGATCGGCCTGCATGCCGGTCCGGTCTTCGTGCAGGCGGTGCAGCAGGCGGGGATCGGCCTGCTGGTCGGCGGCGTCGTGGTGACGCTGGTGCCGCAACTCGTCGGGCTCCTCGTCGGGCGCTACGTCCTGCGGATGAACCCGCTGCTGCTGCTCGGCGCGCTCGCCGGGGCGCAGACCATGACCGCCGCGCTCGCCGCGCTCCAGGACCGCTCCGGCAGCCCGATCGCCGTCCTCGGCTACACCGCCGCCGTCCCCTTCGGGCATATCCTGCTGACGACCGGCGGGACGGTCGTGGTCTGGCTCATGGCGTGAGCGCCCGGGATTTGCGTCGGGCCCGGCCGGGGCTCCACGCTCGCGCGGACAGGCGAGGGGGGACGACGATGGATGGCGACGGCATGATCCCCGGCGACGCGGTGCGCTTCGACCCGGGCGCGGCGCTCGAGACATGGGAGGAGATGCCCGCGCACACGCTGGCCTCCGGCCGGCCGGTGCAGCGTGGCAGGCTCTACATCGACGACCAGGCGCGGGGCCTGACCGCCGGCATCTGGGCCTGCAGCGCCTTCACCTCGACGATGGCGCCGCATGACAACGACGAGTTCATGCTGCTCCTCGAGGGCGAGGTCGAGATCGCCGAGCCATCGGGCAGGGTCACGCGCATCGTGGCCGGCGAGAGCTTCATCCTGCCGAAGGGCCTGGTGCGCCAATGGCGCCAGGCGGGCGACGTGAAGAAGATCTTCGTGATCCTGGAGACGCCGGACGACGCCGCGACGCGCGACGCGCGCGGCCTCTCGGTCATCAAGCCGGACCCGTCGGTCGCGCTCTCGCCCTCGCCCGGGCCGAGGCCTGAGATGCTGCTCTCGGGCGACCCCCGCCAGCACGGCCAAGAATTCTTCGAGGATCGCGGCGGCAGGCTGTCGGTCGGCGCGTGGTCGTCAACCGCCTATCACCGCAGGGCGGTGCCCTTCCCGCGCCACGAGCTGATGTGCCTGCTCGAGGGCAGCGTGGCGATCACGGGTCCGTCCGGCCGCACGCAGGTGTTCAAGGCGGGGGAGTCGTTCTTCGTCCCCCATGGCGCGGTCACCGATTTCCGCACCGACGGCTACGTGCGCAAGATCTACGCGATCCTGGAGTGCTGAGCGAAGAAGGATCCGGGCGGTTGTCAGCCCTCCATCGCCGAAGCCCGACCTGGATCCGTTTTCATCCGCCGAAGCGCTCGCGATAGTCGCGCGGCGTCAGGCGAAGGCGTCGGCGGAAGTGGTGGCGCAGCGTGGCGGTCGAGCCGAAGCCCGCGAGGGCCGCGATGCGATCGAGGCCGAGCGCCGACGTCTCGAGTAGTCGCCGCGCCTCCTCGACGCGCACCGAAGTCACCCAGTCGCCCGGTGCCAGCCCTGTCGTCTCGACGAAACGGCGCAGCAGCGTGCGCGGGCTCATCGCCGCGAGGGTCGCGAGCCGGCGCACCGGCCAGTCCGCGGCCGGGTCGGCGCGCACCCCATCGAGCAGGCGCGAGAACCGGCCCTCATGCGGCGGTGGTACCGGGCGTTCGATGAATTGCGCCTGGCCGCCGGTTCGATGCGCGGCGACGACAAGCCGACGCGCGACACTGTTCGCGGCCGCGACGCCGAAATCCTTGCGCACGACATGCAGCATCAGGTCGATGCCCGCCGCGCTGCCCGCGGAGGTCAGGATGCGGCCCTCCTCGACATAGAGCACCTGCGCATCGACACGGCAGCGCGGGTGCATCGCCGCCAGCGCCTCGGCGTAGCGCCAATGCGTCGCGACGCGCTTGCCGTCGAGCAGTCCCGTCGCCGCGAGCACGAAGGCGCCCGAGCAGATCGACGCCAGCCGCGCGCCGCGCGCGTGGGCTCGATGCAGCGCGCGCAGCAACCGTGCGGGCACCGGGACCGCATTGCCCTTCCAGCCGGGGATAACGATCAGATCGGCTTGGCGCAGCAGGCCAAGCCCGCCATCTGTCGCGACCCGCAGCCCGCCCTGCGCACGCAGCGGTCCGGGCTCGATCGCGGCAGCGGCAAAGCGGTACCAGCCCGGCCCCAGCTCCGGCCGGGGCAAGCCGAAGATCTCGGCTGCGATCGCGAACTCGAAGGTACACAGCCCATCATAGACGAGCGCGACCACCAGCGGCCTGCGCGGACTTGGCGTGATCTTGCGCATATGTGGCGTTTACGCCGCTTGTGACCACGCCCGCAAGGCCGTACCGATCGAGGCACGCGCAACACCGTGAGAGGTTCGCCATGTCCAGCGCCGTCACCGAGATCCCGGCAGCCACCAGCGCCGAGGCCGAAGCGCATTTCGCCGCCGCCTTTGCCTTCGAGACTGATTGCTGGGACGTGCATGCAGCCATGCGCGCGGGGCCCGACTTCGTGCTCCTCGACGTCCGCGGCGCCGACGCCTTCGCCGAGGGGCATGTCGAAGGCGCCATCCATCTGCCGCATGGCAAGATCACTGCGTCGCGGCTGGAAACCTGGCCAGCCGGCACGCTGTTCGTCGTCTATTGCGCCGGGCCGCATTGCAACGGCGCGGCACGCGCCGCGCTGCGGCTGGCGCGGCTCGGGCGGCCGGTGAAGATCATGGCCGGTGGCATCACCGGCTGGCGCGACGAGGGCTTCGAGCTCGCGCGCTAGACCGCTGCACGGGAGGCTTGAGCATGCTGGAACTGAGACCTGACTGCGAATGCTGCGGGCGCGACCTGCCGCCGGACAGCCGCGAGGCGATGATCTGTTCGTTCGAATGCACCTGGTGCACCGAGTGCGTAGATATGCGCCTGCCTGGTCGCCTTTGCCCCAATTGCGGCGGCGAACTGGTGCGCCGGCCGATCCGGCCCGCCGCCAAGCTCGCCGCCTTCCCGGCCTCTGCCCTGCGCCGGAAATAGAAACGGATCCAGGCAACCTTTCCGGGCGGGAAATGGTTGCCTGGATCCGATCATGCCGGACCCGGGTTCCCGCGCGGCGGCACGTGGCCGCCGCGCGGGTCGTCGGTCGTCAGTTCTTGGCCTTGTCGACGAGCTTGTTCTTGGAGATCCAGGGCATCATCGCGCGGAGCTTCTCGCCGACCTGCTCGATCGGGTGCTCGGCGGCGCGACGACGCATCGCCTTGAAGCTCGCCTGGCCGGCGGCGTTCTCGAGCACCCAGTCGCGCGCGAAGCGGCCGGACTGGATGTCGTCGAGCACGCGCTTCATCTCCTCCTTCACGGCCGGCGTGATGATGCGCGGGCCGCGGGTGTAGTCGCCGTACTCGGCGGTGTTGGAGATCGAGTAGCGCATGTTCGCCATGCCGCCCTCGTAGATGAGGTCGACGATCAGCTTCACCTCGTGCAGGCACTCGAAATACGCCATCTCCGGCGCGTAGCCCGCCTCGACCAGCGTCTCGTAGCCGGCCATGATCAGCGCGCAGAGGCCGCCGCAGAGCACGACCTGCTCGCCGAAGAGGTCGGTCTCGCACTCCTCCTTGAAGGTCGTCTCGATCGTGCCGGCGCGGCCGCCGCCGATGGCCGCGGAGTAGCTCAGCGCGACCTCGAGGGCGTTGCCGCTCGAGTTCTGGTGGATCGCGACGAGGCAGGGCACGCCGCCGCCCTTCTGGTACTCCGAGCGCACCGTGTGGCCAGGGCCCTTCGGCGCGATCATGAACACGTCGATGTCCGGGCGCGGCTCGATCAGGTTGAAGTGGATGTTGAGGCCGTGGGCGAAGGCGATGGCCGCGCCCGGCTTCATGTTGTCCTTGACGTCGTTCCTCCAGATCGAGGCCTGGAGCTCGTCCGGCGTCGCCATCATCATGACGTCGGCCCACTTCGCCGCCTCGGCGACGGTCATCACCTTGAACCCGTAGCCCTCGGCCTTCTTCGCGGAGGGCGAGCCCGGGCGCAACGCCGCGGCGATGTCCTTGACGCCGCTGTCGCGCAGGTTGAGGGCGTGGGCATGGCCCTGGCTGCCGAAGCCGATCATGGCGATCTTCTTGCCCTTGATCAGGTTCACGTCGGCATCGCGATCGTAGTACACACGCATCGAAGGAAACCCCCGGCTGGAGACTTGGAACGGCGCCGCAAGGGCTTGCCCCGGACGGCGCGCGGTTTGAAGCACAGTCCCTCCCGAGGTGTCGAGGGGGTCCAGAACGCCAACGAGCAGCCCGGACACGCCCCATGGACATCACCACCGCCCTCCTGCTCGCCGCGGCCGGCCTCGCCGGCGGGGTCATCAACGCCCTCGCGGGTGGCGGCACGCTGGTCACCTTCCCCGCCCTGCTTGCCTTCGGCCTCGATCCGAGGCTGGCCAACGCGACCAGCCAGGTGGCGCTCTGGCCGGGCCGCCTGACCTCGGTCATCGCCCAGTTCCGCGAGCTGCGGGACCTCGGGCCAGCGACCTTCGCGAGCCTCGGCGTCGGGCTCGTCGGCGGCTTCGCGGGGGCGCAGCTGCTGCTCGCGATGAGCCCGGCGATGTTCAAGGCGCTGGTTCCTTGGCTCCTGCTGGTCGCCAGCCTCGCCTTCGGCTTCGCGAAGCCGATCAACCGCTGGCTCACGGCCCGCGGCACGCAGGGCGGCGGATCGAGGACCATGCGCCTGCTCGGGCGCGCGGCGGAGTTCGCCTGCTCGGCCTATGGGGGCTTCTTCGGGGCCGGGCTCGGCGTGATCCTGATGGCCGGCTACGCGATCGCCGGGATCCGCGACGTCAAGCAGACCAACGCCCTCAAGAACATGATGGGGGTCGTCATCACCACGACATCGGCGCTGACCTTCATCCTGCGCGGCGAGGTCGACTGGCCCGCCGCCGGCGCGATGCTGGCCGGCGCGCTGGTCGGCGGCTTCGCCGGCGGCAAGCTGGCGAACCACGTGCCCGACGGCGTCCTGCGCGTGGTGGTGATCGCCGGCGGCCTCGTGCTGGCGGGCGTCTACTTCCTGCGCTGAGGCGCGCCTCAGCCGAGCAGCGGCGACAGCAGTAGCCGCGCGCCGAGCGCGGCGAGCAGGACCGCCATCGCGCGATCGATCCAGGCCTTCGCACGCCCATGGGCCGCGCGCGCGGTGGCGCTGCCGAACACGGCCGCGACGGTTCCGTACCAGGCGAACTCGACGGCGACGATCATCGCCAGGATGGCGACCTCGATCGCGGCCGGCAGCTGCGGCGGCAGCACGGCCATGAAGACCGAGCCGAAGAACACCATCACCTTCGGGTTCGAGACCTGCAGCAGGAGTGCCTCGCCGAAGCCCGCGCGCGGCCCCTCCCCGCGCTCCGCCGCCGGCGAGGGATCTGACGCGGCGCGCCAGATTCGCCAGGCGAAATGCACGAGGAAGGCGCCGCCGGCCAGCGGCAGGGCGCGCGCGAGCCAGGGAAGCGCCGCGAAGAGGGACTGGAGGCCCCAGAGCGCCGCGGCGGCCCAGGTCGCGGCGCCGACGGCAAGGCCGGCGATCGGCGCCCAGGCGGCCTCGCGTCCATGGGCGAGCGCGGTCCTCAGGACGAGGACGAAGGCCGGGCCCGGCGACATCGCGCCGAGCAGGTTCGCCAGCGCGATGGACGCCAGCGGCAGGATCCATTCGCTCACGGCCCGGCCCGGCGGCCGGACGTCACATCGCCTCGGTGCCGCGCGCGATGGCGGCGACGCCCGTGCGGCTCACCTCGACGAGGCCGAGCGGGCGCAGGATGTCGATGAAGGCGTTCACCTTGTCGGTGGCGCCGGTGATCTCGAAGACGAAGGACTGGATCGTCGAATCGATCACCTTCGCGCGGAAGACGTCGGCGAGGCGCAGGCTCTCGACGCGCTTCTCGCCGGTCGCCACGACCTTGAGCAGCGCGAGCTCGCGCTCGACATGCGGCCCGCCGAGCGTCATGTCGCGCACGCGGTGCACGGGCACGAGGCGGTCGAGCTGCGACTTGATCTGCTCGATCACCATCGGCGTGCCGGAGGTGACGATGGTGAAGCGCGAGAGATGCGCGCTCGCGTCGGTCTCCGCGACGGTCAGGCTCTCGATGTTGTAGCCGCGCCCGGAGAACAGGCCGACGATGCGGGCGAGCACGCCGGGCTCGTTGTCGGCGATGACGGAGATGGTGTGCCGTTCGATCGGCTGCTGGACGGGCATCTGGAAGTCCTCGGTGTCGGTTTCGTCGGGGGGCTGGCCGCGCCGCCTCGGGCGCGGAGGATGGCGCTCAGACGAGCACCATCCCCTCCTCCGACACCGGCTTGCCCGGCGAGTCCTTGCCGGACGGGCCGAGGATCATCTCGTTGTGCGCCGCGCCGGACGGGATCATCGGGAAGCAGTTCTCCTTCTCGTCGACGGCGACGTCGACGACGGTCGGCCGGCCATTGGCCATCATCTCGCGGATCACGCCATCGAGGTCGCCGGGCCTGGCGCAGCGCAGGCCGACGCAGCCGAAGGCCTCGGCGAGCTTCACGAAGTCCGGCAGCGCGTCCATGTAGCTCTCGGAGTAGCGGTTGCCGTGCAGCAGCTCCTGCCACTGGCGCACCATCCCCATGTAGCGGTTGTTGAGGATGAAGACCTTCACCGGCAGGCGGTACTGCACGATGGTGGAGAGCTCCTGGATGTTCATCAGCGTCGAGGCCTCGCCCGCGACGTCGACGACGAGCGCGTCCGGATGCGCGAGCTGCACGCCCATCGCCGCCGGCAGGCCATAGCCCATCGTGCCGAGCCCGCCAGAGGTCATCCAGCGGTTCGGGCGCTCGAACCGGTAGAGCTGCGCCGCCCACATCTGGTGCTGCCCGACCTCGGTGGTGATGAAGGTCTCGCGGTCCCTGGTGAGCTCGTAGAGGCGCTGCACCGCGTATTGCGGCTTGATGACGTCGGCGCCCTGCGCGAAGGCGAAGCACTTGCGCGCGCGCCAGGACTCGATCTGCTCCCACCACGTGGCGAGCGCCTTGCGGTCGGGCTCGGCGCGGCGGCGGTCCCACTCCGCGAGGATCGCCTTCATCGTCTCCGCGACGTCGCCGACGACCGGCACTCTCCGCGACGTCGCCGACGACCGGCACTTCGACGCGCACGTTCTTGTTGATCGAGGACGGGTCGATGTCGACGTGGATCTTGCGCGAGCCGGGCGAGAAGGCGCTGAGCCGCCCGGTCACGCGGTCGTCGAATCGCGAGCCGATCGCGAACATGACGTCGCAGTCGTGCATCGCCATGTTGGCCTCGTAGCTGCCGTGCATGCCCAGCATCCCGAGGAAATGCGGGTCGGCCGCCGGCACGGCGCCAAGGCCCATCAGCGTCAGCGTGCAGGGGAAGCCGCTGCGGCGCACGAACTCGGTCACGAGGCGCGACGCCTCGGGGCCTGAATTGATGATGCCGCCGCCGCCATAGACGATCGGGCGCTTCGCCTTCATCAGGAGGTCGACCGCCTCGGCGATCCGCGCCTGCTCGGGCACGCGGCGCGGGTTGTAGCTGCGGTGCTTCACCGCCTCGGGGCCGACATAGGGGCCCTTCGCGAACAGCACGTCCTTGGGCAGGTCGATGACCACGGGGCCGGGCCGGCCGCTGGTCGCGACATGGAAGGCCTCGTGCATCACGCGCGCGAGCTGGCGGACGTCCTTCACGAGGTAGTTGTGCTTCGTGCAGGGCCGCGTGATGCCGGTCGTGTCGGCCTCCTGGAACGCGTCGTTGCCGATGAGATGCGTCGGCACCTGGCCGGTGAGGCAGATGACGGGGATCGAGTCCATCAGCGCGTCGGTCAGGCCGGTGACGGCGTTGGTGGCGCCGGGGCCGGAGGTCACCAGCACGACGCCGACCTTCCCGGTCGAGCGCGCATAGCCCTCCGCGGCATGCACCGCGCCGCCCTCCTGGCGCACGAGGATGTGGCGCAGGGCGTTCTGCTGGAACAGCGCGTCGTAGATCGGCAGTACCGCGCCGCCGGGATAGCCGAAGATCAACTCGACGCCCTGGTCCACCAGCGCCTTGAGTACGATTTCCGAGCCGGTCAGTTCGGCGCGGAGATCGGGCGAGGTGGCGTCGGCGACGGAGGACATCGAATTTCCCTTTTCAGGCAGGTGGTTGAGATGCGTTCTTCCACGCTGCGGTGCAGCGAAGGCGCCGTAAACTAGTCGCGCGCCCTGGACCGGTCAACCAGTTTCTCTAATAAAACGAAAGATAGCCGGCACAAGACTTTCCGAATATTGCTCGCCAAGCACCAGGCCGCCTTGCGCCTGATGCCGGAACCAGGTGACCTGACGCTTGGCGTATTGCCGGGTCGCCTGCCGGAAAAGCCCGAGCGCCTCGTCGAGCCCGATCTCGCCCGCCAGGTGGCGCGCGATCTCGCCCACGCCGACGGCCCGGCGCGCGGGAAGGCCGGGATCGGGGGCGGCGGCGAGCACCGCCCTCGCCTCGTCGATCGCCCCGGCCTCGAGCATGGCGGCGCAGCGCCGGTCGATCGCCTCCACCAGGCGCGCGCGCGGCGGCAGGAGCAGGATGCTGCGGCAGGCGACGGGCGGGCTCGGCGCCTCCGCCTGGAACGAGGCGAGGCTCCGCCCGGTGGCCAGCACGACCTCGAGCGCGCGCAGCACGCGCCGCCAGTCCGCGGCGGGCAGCCGCGCCGCGGACACGGGGTCGAGCGCCGCGAGGCGCGCGTGCAGCGCCGCGTCGCCCTCGGCCTCGCGCTGGCGCCGGAGGTCGAGGCGCAAAGCCTCCGGGACGGGCGGGACCGGCGCGATCCCCTCCTGCAGCAGCTTGAGGTAGAGGCCGGAGCCACCGACGACGATCGGGACGCCGCCCGCCGCGCGCGCGGCCGCGATCTCCGCCAGCGCCGCCTCGCGCCACCAGCCGACGGACCCGCGCCGCGAGGCCGGCAGGACGCCGTAGAGCCGGTGCGGGGCCGCCGCCTCGTCGGCCGCGTCCGGCCGCGCGCTGAGCACGCGCATCTCGCGATAGACCTGCATCGCGTCGGCGTTGACGACGACGCCGCCGAGCTCGCGCGCGAGGCGCAGCGCGAGCGCCGACTTCCCCGAGGCGGTAGGCCCCCCGATCGCGATGACCGGGGCGAAGGCCCCGCGTTCGGCGTGCGTGCTGCGCATGCTGCTGCTCCGGCCCCTCCTCGCGGCGAGGGTTCTAGAGCGCGGCGCGCCGCGCTGGGAAGAGGCATCGCCGCCGCGCGGCCTTGCTGGCGCGGCGGCGCGATCTCGACTAGATCCCCGCCCCATGACGCATGTCCTGAACCTCGTGGCGCCGCCGGGCCGCCTCGACGCCGATGCGCTCGCTCGCCTCGCGGGCATCGGGGGCATCGCGGGCATCGCGAAGCCGCGCTGGCTCTCGCCCGGCGAGGCCTGCGACCTCGAGCTGCCGCCCGGGGCGGATGGCGTGGCCGTGCAGGCGGCGGCGCGCGCGCGCCTCTCCGGCATGCCCGTGGACGCGAACGCCGTGCCGATCGCCGGGCGCCGCAAGCGCCTCCTCCTCGCCGACATGGAGTCGACGCTGATCCGCAACGAGATGCTCGACGAGCTAGCCGCGCTCGAAGGCATGGGCGAGCGCGTGCGCGGTATCACGGCGCGCGCCATGAACGGCGAGATCGACTTCCGCGGCGCGCTGCGCGAGCGCGTGGCCCTGTTCGCCGGACGCGACATCGCGCTGCTCGAGCGCGCGGGCGCGCTGATCGAGGAGATGCCAGGTGCCGCGGTGCTCGTCGCGACGATGCGGCGCCATGGCGCCTTCGTCGCCATCGTCTCGGGCGGCTTCCGCTTCTACACGCGCATGGTGCGCGAGGCGCTGGGCGCGGACCACGACGAGGCCAACGAACTCGAGCTGGAGGGAACGACGATCTCCGGCCGGGTGCGCGAGCCGATCCTCGACGCGGCCGGCAAGGCGGCGACGCTTCGGCGGCTCGCCGCCGCGCGCGGGCTGTCGCCAGGGGACGCGATCGCCACCGGGGACGGCGCCAACGACCTGCAGATGATCTCGATCGCCGGCCTCGGCGTCGCCTTCCGCGCCAAGCCGCGCGTCGCGGCCGAGGCAAGGCTTTCGGTCGCCCACGGCGACCTCTCGGCCCTGCTCTTCCTCCAGGGCTATGCGAGAGAGGAATTCGCGGCGCCGCCGGCGCCGCGCTTCAGCCGCCCTTGAGCAGCGCGGCCAGCCGCTTGGTGACTTCGTCGGCGTCGGTCGCGAACTTGATCCCGGCGCGGGTATCGCTGCGCCAGACGACGCGGCAGGGGAAGCTGTCGAAGCCCTCGATCTCGAGCTTCATCTCGTCGACGCCGGCGGGCAGTCGCACGAAGAGCTGGGCGCCTCCGGACGAGACGTCCACGATCACGCAGGGAAACGGGATGGGCTGGCCGTCGAAGTCGACGCTGGCGTCGAGGCGGATGTTGTGGCGCCGGAAGGCGCGCCTCTCGTCGTTGCCTTCCGTGGCGGAGCGAATTACGGCAGCGATCAGCATGGTGGCTCCCCGGGGACTGCAAAACGAGTCTGCGTGCGATATCTTGCGAAATTCTGAACGCTCGCGTGCGCCGGCGCAAACGGGATCTGCGCCCGCGCACGCGCGGCCACGAAGGGAAGGTTCCGGCATGGCCACGATCAAGCGACGCCTCGTCGTCGGCATCTCGGGCGCCTCGGGCGTCGCCTACGGGGTCCGCGCGCTCGAGGTCCTGCGCGGCTCCGGGATCGAGACGCATCTCGTGATGACGCGCTCCGCCGAGCTCACGCTCGCCTACGAGACGAACCTGAAGCTGCGGGACGTCCACGCGCTGGCCACCGTGGTGCACAAGGCCGAGGATGTCGGCGCCTCGATCGCCTCGGGATCGTTCCGGACCCTCGGCATGCTCGTCGCGCCCTGCTCGATCCGCACGCTCTCGGAGGTAGCCTACGGCCAGACGACCAGCCTCCTGACGCGCGCCGCCGACGTGGTGCTGAAGGAGCGGCGCAGGCTCGTCCTGATGGTCCGCGAGACGCCGCTGCATCTCGGCCATATCCGGGCGATGGCGGCGGCGGCCGAGGCCGGCGCGATCATCGCGCCGCCCGTGCCGGCCTTCTACGCCGCGCCGGACACGCTGGAGGACCTCGTCGACCACGCGGTGGGGCGCTGCCTGGACCTGTTCGACATCGACAGCGGCAGCCTCGTGCGCCGCTGGGGCGAGGCCGGCCGCAAGCGGGCGCGGCCGCGCGCGAAGCGCGGCTGAGCGCCCCGCGTCAGCCCATCTGGCAAGCCTCCGGGTCGACGCGCACCGACGGCACGCGCGCCAGGACCTCGAAGTCCACGCCCTCGCCGCCCGGGCGCTTGCGTGTCTCGAACACAAGGATGTCCTGCACGACGTTGTTGGTCCGCGGGTCGAGCACGAGGTCGCCGCGCGCGCCAGCGAAGGGCGTGCGCGCGAGCATCGCCGCGAAAGCACGGCGATTGGAGACGTTGCCTCCGAGCGCCTCGACCGCCGCCATCAGCAGTCGCGCGGAGTCGTGGCCCTGGGCCGCGAACTCGCTGGGAGGGTTCGCGTGGCGGGCCGTGTAGTCGGCGACGAAACGCCGGTTGCGCGGGCTGTCGAGCTCGGGCAGGTAGCAGGTCGCGCCGATGATCCCGGCGGCGCGCGCGCCGATGCGCGGCAGGTCGAGGGTCGAGGCAAGCCAGCCCGGGCCGCATATCCTCGACGTGCGGAGCCCGAAGGCATCAACGGCGTCGAGGAAGCGCTCGGCCGCCTCGCCGAAGAAGGATGCGAAGATGATGTCCGTGCGCAGCAGCTTGAGCCGCCCGAGATAGGGCGTCAGGTCGGCGGTCCCCGGCGGCACGAGTTGATCCCCCGCCACGATGCCGCCAGCGCCGGAGAAGGACTTGCGGACACGATGCCGCCAGCGCCGGAGAAGGACTTGCGGAAGGCAGCGGCATGGTCGCGACCGGAGACGTTGTCCGCGGCCAGGAGATAGGCCGTCCTGCCCTGGGCGCCCTGCGCCATCCACGTGCCCAGCGGGGCGCAGAGCTGCTCGTTCGAGTAGGAGGCGCGAAGCACGAAGGGGCTGCAGCGCTCGGCGCTCAGCGCGCTGGCGCCCGCGTTCGGTACGATCAGCGGCACGCCCATCTCGTGCGCCGCGTCGCGCAGCGCCAGCGCCTCCGGCGAGCCCGTGGGCCCAATGACGGCGTCGACGCCCTCGACCTGGACCAGGCGCACGAAGCGCTCCACGGCGCGGCCTCGCTTGCCCTGGGTGTCCTCGACATGGACGCGGATGGGCCTGCCGGCGACTCGACGGTCCGCCTGGTCGAGGGCCAGCGCGACGCCATAGGCGATTTCCTGCGACGTCCGGGCCAGCGGGCCGCTCATCGCGAGAAGGAGCCCGAGGCGCAAGGGCTGCTCGGCGCGCAGCGGCGACGAGGCAAGGGCGGCGCCAGCGAGGCTGGCGCCGAGCATGCCCCTGCGGCCGCGCGCGATTCCCATCCCCTCCCCCCTGGGACGGATCAGCCGCGGGGCTCGACCGGCAGGCCGACGAATCGCTGCTCGCCCGCGCGCTCGACCATGATCAGCACGCTGCGCCGCTTGGCCGCGCGCGCCTCCTGGACCTTCGCGACGACCTGCTGCGGCTGGGAGACCTCCTGCTGCGCCACCTCGACGATCACGTCGCCGACGCGCAGCCCCCGCTCCGCGGCGATGGAGCCCTCGTCGACCCGCACGACCAGAACGCCCTTGGCCCGCGCCGACACCTGGTGCCTCTCGCGCAGTTCCGGCGTCAACGCGCTCAGCTGCATGCCCAGCGCCTCGACCGGCAGCGGCGCCGATGGCTGGGCGGGCTGCTGGCGGCCGCGCTGCTGCCCGGCGCTGGCCTGGGCCTCGTTTTCCTCGAGCTCGCCCAGCAGGACGTCGAGGAGGACGGTCTGGCCCTTGCGCCAGACCTCCACCTTGACCGTCTTGCCGACCGGCGTCTCGGCGACGAGGCGCGGCAGCCGGCGCATCTCGCCGACCTCCTTGCCGTCGAAGCGCACCACGATGTCGCCCGCGACGATCCCGGCCTTCTCGGCGGGGCCCTTCTCGGTCACGCGCGCGACCATCGCGCCGCGCGCCTTCTGCATGCCGACGCTCTCGGCGATCTCGTCGGTCACGTTCTGGATGTTGACGCCAAGCCACCCGCGCCGGGTGCGCCCGAAGTCGCGCAGCTGCTCCACGATCGGGCGGGCGAGCGACGACGGGATCGCGAAGCCGATGCCGATCGAGCCGCCGCTCGGAGAGTAGATGGCCGTGTTGATGCCGACGACCTCGCCAGCCATGTTGAAGAGCGGACCGCCCGAGTTTCCGCGGTTGATCGCCGCGTCGGTCTGCAGGAAATCGTCGTAGGGGCCGGCCTGGATGTCGCGGGCGCGCGCGGACACGATGCCCGCCGTGACGGTGCCGCCGAGGCCGAAGGGATTGCCGATCGCGACGACCCAGTCGCCGATCCTGACCGCGTCGGAATTGCCGAAGGTGACCGAGGGCAGCGGCCTCGGGGTCTCCACCTTCAGCACGGCGAGGTCGGTCTTGGTGTCGCGCCCGAGCAGCCGGGCAGCGAGCTCGGTGTTGTCCTGCAGGATGACCTTGATCTCCTCGGCCTCGCCGACGACGTGGCTGTTCGTGACCACGATGCCCGAAGGGTCGATCACGAAGCCCGAGCCGAGGGACGAGGCGCGGCGCGGGGACGGGTCCTGGCCACCGCGGCCGCCGCGCTCGAAGAACTCCCGGAAGAACTCCTCGAAGGGAGAGCCCGGCGGCGCCTGCGGGGCGTCCGGACGCCGCTGCCCCGGGGCGGGGCGCTCGCTGCGCACGGTCTGCGTGGTCGATATGTTGACCACGGCGGGCAGCAGCCGCTCGGCGAGGTCGGCGAAGCCGGCGGCGGGGGCGCCGGGCGGAGGAAGCCTGTTCTGCGCCGGCGCAGCCGAGGGCTGCGCGAGGGCGATCGGCGCCGCGAGGGCAAGGACGGCGAGGGCTCGGGCCAACGAACGCATGACGATCCTGTCTCCGTGGCGGTCGGCCGGGGACGATCGGATTCGTCCCCGGCGGTTGGAGGTCTTCAGCGGCGCGGGGCGATCCCCGCGCGCGTCGGGTCGGCGCCGCTCATGTCGCGGAAGAAGCGGAAGAAGTCGCCATCGGGCGTGAGCAGCATCGTCGTCCCGTCGGCGAGCGCCTTGCGCTGGGCCTCGAGCGACCGCCAGAAATCGTAGAAGGACGGGTCGCGGCCGAAGGCCTCGGCGTAGACGCGCGTCGCCTCGGCATCGCCCTGGCCGCGCAGGATCTGCGACTGGCGCTGCGCGTCGGCGACGAGCACGGTGCGCTCGCGCTCCGCCTCGGCGCGGATGCGCTGCGCCTGCTCGGAGCCCTGCGCGCGGGCCTCGCGGGCCTCGCGCTCGCGCTCGGTCTGCATCCGCCGGAAGATCGCCGGGCTGTTGTCGGGGTGGAGGTCCGCGCGCACGAAGCGGACATCCTCGACCTTGACGCCGAACTGGGCGGATTCCCGCGCTACCTGCTCGCTCACGCTGCGCATGATGGCCGCGCGGCGCTCCGAGAGCAGGGCCGCGAACGGGACCTGGCCGAGCGCGTTGCGCAGCGTCGAGTTGACCACGGCGCCGAGGCGCTGGCGGAAGGCGAACTCGGTCTGGACCGTCTTGTAGAACTCGAGCGGATCGACGATGCGGTAGCGGACATAGGCGTCCACGACCATGCGGCGCTGGTCGCCCAGCGTCACCTCCTGCGCGTCCGCGTCGAAGTCGAGCAGGCGCTTGTCGAAGAAGATCACGTTCTGCCAGGGCTTCTTGAACTGAAGCCCGGCGGCCTGGATGATCCTCTGGGGGTTGCCGAACTCGATCACCAGGGCCTGTTGGCGCTGGTCGACCACGAACAGGCTCGTGAAGGCGAGCGCCGCGGCGCCGCCGAGGACGGCGAGGATGGCGGCGAGGAGACCGGTCTTCATGGGCGCGCTCCCGCGGGCTGGCCGGGCTGCTGCGGCTGCCGGCGAATCAGGTCCTGGAGGGGAAGGAAGGGCATCACGCCGGTGCCGCCTTGCGGCTGGTCGACGATCACCTTGTTCGTCTTCGCCAGCATCTCCTCCATCATCTCGAGATAGAGGCGGCGCTTGGTGACCTCGGGGGCGAGGCGATAGGCGTCGTAGATCGAGGTGAAGCGCTGCGCCTCGCCCTGCGCCTGCGCCAGGACCTGCTGGCGGTAGGCCTCGGCCTCCTGGACGATGCGCTGGGCCTGGCCGCGCGCCTCCGGGACGATCTGGTTGCGGTAGGATTCCGCCTCGTTGCGCAGGCGCTCGCGGTCGGCCTGCGCGCGCTGCACGTCGCGGAACGCGTCGATGACCTGCGCCGGCGGCTCGACGCCGCGCAGTTGCACCTGCGTGATCTCGATCCCCGCCTTGTACTCGTCGAGGATCTGCTGGAGCAGCTTCTGGGAGTTCGTCTCGATGGCCACGCGGCCCTGCGCGAGGGCCTCCTGCGCGCGCATGTTGCCGACCACCTCGCGCATAGCGCTCTCGGCGGCGGCGCGCACGGTGCCCTCGGGAGCGAAGATGTTGAAGACGTAGGCGCGCGCGTCCTTGATGCGCCAGAAGACCGTGTACTGGATGTCGAGGATGTTCTCGTCGCCCGTGAGCATCTGGCCTTCCTCCGGGCGGGTCACCGCGCGGCCACGCGTGTCGCCGGTGGAGCGGAAGCCGATGTCCATCGAGTTGACCGCGGTGACCGAGGGCTTGATAACCGACTCGATGGGCCGCGGCAGGTGGTAGTTCCAGCCCGGGCCATCGAGGCGCACCGCCTGGCCGAAGCGCAGCACGATGCCCACCTCGTTGGGCTGCACAATGTAGAGCCCGCTTCCGATCCACGCGAGCGCGAGGATCCCGAGCAGCGCTGCGATGCCGCGCACGCCGCCGAGGCCGCCGCCGCCCGGCAGCACGTTCTTCATCTTCTCCTGCGAGCGCCGGATCAGGTCCTCGATGTTCGGCGGCTGGCCTCCGCCGAAGGGACCACCGCCCCCGCCCCCGCCACCACCGCCGCCAGGCGGGCGGCCCCAGGGGCTCTTGCCACCGCCGCCGCCAGAACCGCCTCCCCAGGGACCTCCGCCTTGCGACCACGGCATCGTGACAAGCCTCCGAGTGAGCGGCGCGCGCGCCGTCTGGTTGGGTGGACCCGCCACTTGGAGACGGGACGGACCGGTTTTATATCTCGCCCCCTCCGGAAGCGATCCGGGCGGGCGGCGCCACATATTGGCCAGAGCCGATCGAATTCAAGCGAAAAGGAAGCCGACATGGCCCAGCCGCCGACAGAAGCCATCGTCCTCGACGCCCTGCGCCGCGTGCAGGATCCCGAACGCGGGCAGGACATCGTCGCCCTCGGGATGGTGAAGGGGCTCGCGGTCAAGGACGGCAACGTCTTCTTCTCGATCGAGGTCGACGCGAAGCGGGGTCCCGGCCTCGAGCCGATGCGCAAGGCGGCCGAGAAGGCCGTCGACGCGCTGCCCGGCGTCCTGTCGGTGGCCGAGAAGGCCGTCGACGCGCTGCCCGGCGTCCTGTCGGTGACGGCCGTGCTTACCGCCGAGCGCGCCGCGCCCGCGGCCGCCGCACCGCGTGCCCCGGGCACCGGCCCCGCCGGCGGACCCAACAGCGCCGGCGGCAAGCAGCTCGTGCCGGGCGTCCGGCACATCCTCGCCGTCGCCTCGGGCAAGGGCGGCGTCGGCAAGTCGACCACCGCCACCAACCTCGCCCTCGCCCTCGCCGCGCGCGGCCTCAGGATCGGCATCCTCGACGCCGACATCTACGGCCCGTCGCAGCCGCGCATGATGGGCATCTCCGGCCGGCCGACCTCCACCGACGGCAAGACGCTCCAGCCGATGCAGAACTATGGCGTGAAGGTCATGTCCATGGGCTTCCTGATCGCCGAGGACACGCCGATGATCTGGCGCGGCCCGATGGTCATGGGCGCGCTCGAGCAGATGCTGCGCGACGTCGCGTGGGGCGAGCTGGACGTCCTCGTCGTCGACATGCCTCCCGGCACCGGCGACGCGCAGCTCACGATGTCGCAGCGCGTGCCGCTCGCGGGCGCGGTGATCGTGTCGACGCCTCAGGACATCGCCCTGCTCGACGCGCGCAAGGGCCTCAACATGTTCCGCAAGGTCGACGTGCCGGTGCTCGGCGTGATCGAGAACATGAGCTACCACGTGTGCTCGAACTGCGGGCACGTGGAGCACATCTTCAGCCATGGCGGCGCGCGCGCCGAGGCGGCGAGGATGGGGACCGACTTCCTCGGCGAACTGCCGCTGCACATCGCCATCCGCGAGACCTCGGATGGCGGCCGCCCGATCGTGGTCAGCGCCGATCGTGGTCAGCGCGCCCGACGGCGAGCACGCGAAGGCCTATCGCGCGATCGCCGACAAGGTCTGGGCGAAGCTCGCGGGCGCCGGCGCGGGCCGCGCGGCGCCGCGCATCGTCGTGGAGTGACGCGCGGCCCTCAGGCCCGCGCGAGGCGCTGGAAGGCGAACCGCGTGCCGTCCGCGGCGACATGCGGCTCGCAGGCTTCCTCGCGCCAACGCGCGGGATCGATGGCGGGAAAGAAGGCATCGGCGTCCGGAACGTCGATCTCGATGCGCGTGACGTGCAGCATGGCGGCCAGGTCGAGCGCCAGCGCGTAGACCTGCGCGCCGCCGATCACCATCGGCGGCTGTCCCGGATGCGTCGCCCGCGCGAGGCGCAGCCCCTCCTCGAGCCCGGCGGCGCGCAGCGCGCCATCGGCGGCCCAGCCGGGGTCTCGGGTAACCACGATGCTCGTGCGGCCGGGCAGCGGCCGGCCGATCGACTCCCAGGTTCGGCGTCCCATCACCACGGCATGGCCCGTCGTCAGGGCGCGGAAACGGCGCAGGTCCTCCGGTAGCCTCCAGGGCAGCGCGTTGCCGCGCCCGATGGCGCCGCCGCGCGCCGTCGCCACGACGACCTGGGGCGCCTCGCTCATACCGCGACCGGCGCCGCGATATGCGGGTGCGGATCGTAGCCGACGAGGCGGAAATGCTCGAAGCGGAAGGCGAAGAGGTCGCGCACCGACGGATCGACCTCCATGCGCGGCAGGGCGCGCGGCTCGCGCGCCAGCTGGATGCGCGCCTGGTCGAGGTGGTTGAGGTAGAGATGCGCGTCGCCCAGCGTGTGCACGAACTCGCCGGGCTGCAGGTCGCAGACCTGCGCCACCATCATGGTCAGCAGCGCGTAGGACGCGATGTTGAACGGCACGCCCAGGAAGACGTCGGCGGAGCGCTGGTAGAGCTGGCAGGACAGCCGGCCATCCGCGACGTGGAACTGGAACAGGCAGTGGCAGGGCGGCAGCTTCATGCGCCCGATGTCGGCCGGGTTCCAGGCCGTGACGATCAGCCTGCGGCTGTCCGGGCTGCGCCGGATCATGTCGAGGACCTGCGCCACCTGGTCGATCGTGCCGCCGTCGCGCGCCGGCCAGCTGCGCCACTGGTGGCCGTAGACAGGGCCAAGGTCGCCCTGCGCGTCGGCCCACTCGTCCCAGATCGTGACGCCACTCGTCCCAGATCGTGACGCCGTTCTCGCGCAGGTAGGCGACGTTGGTGTCGCCGCGCAGGAACCAGAGCAACTCGTGGATGATCGAGCGCAGGTGCAGCTTCTTGGTGGTGACCAGCGGGAATCCCTCCGCGAGGTCGAAGCGCATCTGGTGGCCGAAGACGCTGCGCGTCCCGGTGCCGGTGCGATCGCTGCGCACGGCGCCGCGCTCGAGGATCAGCCGCAGGAGGTCGTGGTACTGGCGCATGGGGGCACCCGAATCGTTGGCCGTGGAGCTTAGCGCCTCGCGGCGCCGCCATGCAGGTGCAGGGCGCCCTTCCGCGCGGCAGCCCAAGGCCCTATATTGCTCTCGTCGGGAAACCGACTATGGCAATAAATAGCGTGCGCAATAGCCGACGCGGA